>DAINQP010000001.1:0-19132 GCA_036742665.1 Vicinamibacterales bacterium
TTTTGAGGCGGCGGGAATCGACCAGGTGAGGCGAGGCCGAAGGCCGAAGCCGACCTGGCTGGCTACGGCGCCGGCATACAGACCGAACGAGCGCGGCCGAGTGAGGTATGGTGGAGGCGGCGGGAGTCGAACCCGCGTCCGAAAGCACGTCGTCGTGGGACTCTACATGCGTGTCCGCTTCGTGATTGTCAGGCCCGTCGTGTGGAAACGGCTAAGTACCGCCAGGCCTTAGCCTCGGAAAATCTCGCGGCCACGCGCCGAGGCGCCGCGTGGCCACCAGCCTGTTTAATGGCGTTCGACCCTCAACCACCAGGCGAGGTCAAGGCGAACGTCACAGCTTAATTAAGCTGCGAGAGCGTACTGATTGTCCGCAGTTAACGGATGTTCCATCGGATTAACGAGTCAATGGTGCTCGGCATGCATCCCGCAATCTCATGCCCCCGTCGAAGCCAATTTCGCCCCCTCAGGGTGAGTCGCCCGCGCCGGTCGCTCCCGCGGCGCGGTTTCTTCTATTGTACAGACTCGATGCGCGCCCGTCCAAAACGGGCGCTACCAGCAGGCCGGTCAGAAAGGACCGGCCCTGCGGTAGATACTGGCCCTACGAAGAAGACCCGCGTTGTGCACTTGAGCTTCGATATACCCTGACGCTTCTACACTAGTAGCCAATCGATGTCCCGCTAAGGGCGGACACTCTGACGGTCCGGCTGAAGCCGGACACTACATGCAGCGCAACCGAGGGCTGCCCGTGACGATTCGATGCCGACGCTCAGATCAGGAGACCCGCTCTGGTACAAGGACGCGGTCTTCTATCAGTTGCACGTCAAGTCGTTTGCCGACAGCAACGCGGACGGCATCGGCGACTTCCGCGGACTGACTACCAAACTCGAACACCTCGCCTCACTCGGCGTGGATTGTCTGTGGCTGCAGCCGATGTACCCCTCGCCGTTCCGTGACGATGGGTACGACATCTCGGATTACACGAACATCCATCCCAGCTACGGCACTCTGCAGGATTTCACCGAGTTCCTCGAACGGGCGCACGCCCTCGGACTGCGCGTGATCATCGAGCTGGTGCTCAATCACACCTCCGATCAGCACGTCTGGTTTCAGGAGGCGCGCAGCTCCCCTGACAATCCGCGGCGCGACTGGTACGTCTGGAGCGACACCGACGATCGCTATGGAGGCGTGCGCATCATCTTCATCGATACGGAGCTGTCGAACTGGGCGTGGGATCCTGTGTCGAAGGCCTATTACTGGCACCGGTTCTTCAGCCATCAGCCCGATCTCAACTACGACAACCCGGCCGTACGTGAAGAGATCTGGAAGGTGATGAAGTTCTGGCTCGACCTCGGTGTCGATGGCTTCCGCGTCGACGCCGTGCCCTATCTGCTCGAGCGCGAGGGCACGTCGTGCGAGAACCTCCCCGAGACGCATGCGGTCCTCAAAGAGCTGCGTGCCAGGCTCGACGCGGCCTTCACCGGCAAGGTCCTGCTCGCCGAAGCCAACATGTGGCCCGAAGACGTGCGCCCCTACTTCGGTGACGGCGACGAGTTCCACATGTCGTTCCACTTTCCGATCATGCCGCGCATGTTCATGGCGCTGCGGCTCGAGGATCGCAAGCCCCTCATCGACATCATCGAGCGCACGCCCAACATACCGGAGCCGTGTCAGTGGGGACTGTTCCTGCGCAACCACGACGAGTTGACGCTCGAGATGGTGACCGACCTCGAACGTCAGTACATGTGGGACGAGTACGCCCAGGACCCGCGTGCGCGAATCAACCTCGGAATCCGCCGCCGCCTCGCGCCGCTGCTCGACGGTGACCGCCGGCGCATCGAGCTGATGATCGGGTTGCTGATGTCGCTTCCCGGCAGCCCGATTCTGTACTACGGCGACGAAATCGGCATGGGCGACAACGTCTATCTCGGCGACCGCAACAGCGTGCGCACGCCGATGCAGTGGTCGAGCGGCGTCAACGCCGGCTTCTCGACTGCCGATCCTGAACGGCTCTGGCTGCCCCTTGTTCAGAACGCCGTGTTCGGATACCAGGCGATCAATGTCGAATCGCAGCAGCGCAATCCGACGTCGCTGCTCAATTGGCTGCGGCGGCTGATCGAGGTTCGCAAGCAGGCGCGCATCTTCGGACGCGCCTCGATTGAGTTCCTCAAGCCCGACAACCATCGCGTGCTGGCCTTCACGCGCACGCTGGGCCGCGAGACAATCCTCGTGGTCAGCAATCTCGCCGGCACCGCGCAGGCTGTCGATCTCGATTTGAGCCGACTGGCCGGCGCGATTCCGATCGAGATGTTCGGCGGCAGCGTTTTCCCGCGCATCGGCACCGCCCCCTACGTCATGATGGTGGGCCCGTACGACTTCTACTGGTTCCGGCTCCGCCGGCTGTAGAGAGACCTGTGGAGACTGACAGCACACTCCCCGACGCATTGCTCCGCCAGCTGATTGCGGTCGGCCAGGTTGACGTGCTCGTCGGACTCCCGACGCTGAACAACGCGGCCACGATCACTGACGTCGTCCGCGCGGTGCACGTCGCGTTCACGCGCGACTTCCCGAGGCTTCGAACCGTGATGTTCAATTCCGACGGCGGCTCGACGGACGGCACGCCGGATCTGATTCGGGAAGCGAGGTTCACGGAGGCCGACCGCGTACAGACGTCGCATCCGCTGCGCACGCTCCATCGCGTGCTCGCACCGTATCACGGCTTGCCTGGCAAGCACACCGCATTGCGCACGATCCTGGCCGCCGCTGAGCTCACGCAAGCGAAAGCGCTCATCGTCATCGATCCGGCGGGGCCATCGACATCGCCAGAGCGAGTCACTGAGCTGATTGCGCCTGTCGCACGCGGCGATGTGGAGTTCCTGGCGCCGCGCCACCGCCGGCATCCGCGTGACGGTGTCCTCATCACGCAGCTCGTGCGGCCACTGGTTCGCGCCCTCTATGCCGTTGGACTCGACGAACCCCTCGGTGCGGAGTTCGGCTGCTCTGGCCGATTCGCCTCACATTGTCTGGAGCAGGACATCTGGGATCACGAGTCGGCGCGCTTCGCGATTGACCTGTGGCTACGCACGGAGGCAGCGGCCGAACGTTTTCCCATTGGACAGATCTGGCGGCCGATGGCCACTCCCGCCGGCAGCCGTGCAACGCTACGCGACGTCGTGCACCAGGTGGTGCTGGCGGTGATCGAAAGCCTGCGCGCGCACGAATCGTTCTGGCGCAACGCGAACGCGATCTCCGAGCTGCGCAGCTGGGGCACAGACCCCGCTGTCATACCCGATATCACGCCCTGGGATTACCAGGCGCTCGCCGATCAGGCCCGCCGAGACATCGTCGAGATCACTCCGCTTCTCGAGGATGTCCTCGATCCAGGCTTGTTTATCAGAGTCATGGACAACACCAACGGTGCGGGACCGCGACTCGACGACGAGTTATGGGTACGGACGGTGTACGGATTTGCGACCGCGATCCAGCACGGACGTGCGGCCCTCGACCACATGGCCGACATGTTCGTCCCGCTCTACATGTGGCGCGCCGCCGCGTTCATGTCGGATACGGCGCCGGAGCCGCCGTCGGCCGTGCAGGCCCGACTCGATGCGCTATGCGACATGTTTCAGCGGTTGAAGCCAACGCTCGTCGCCACGTGGTCCAACCCGGGAGGCATTGCATGATGACGTCCCAACAGAGCCTCCCGGGTCGGCGCTATCGTTTGCCGCGCTTCGCGCGGCCAGGACCACGATGCGGTAGAAGGACCGAGTCTGAAATGGGCGTTTCGGGCCGCATCGCGGTCCGGGTGTGAGGTCACGATGATTCAGGAAATCGCCGATGCACTCGTGCAGTCGTGGCGTAATTTCGCCTCGGCGTTCGTACTGTTCGTGCCGCGACTCGTCGCGGCCACGATCATCTTTGCCGGTGGCTTCCTGATCGCGCTGCTGGTCCGGCGCGCGATACAGCGCGCCCTGGACTGGATGAATTTCGATCGCTTGACGCTGCGCAGCGGCGCCAGCGAGATGCTGCGGCTGGCCGACATGCCGCCCGCAGACGTCCTCATCGCGAAGATCGTTTTCTGGATCGTCTGGATCGGGTTCATCGTGTCGGCCGTGGACACGTTGCAACTGGCGCCGTTCCAGGGATTGGTCGAGGAATTCTTCCGCTTCGTCCCGCGCTTCCTCGTCGCACTGCTGGTGCTGTCGATCGGGTTCCTGGTCGCCAACTTTCTGTGGCGCGCAACGCTGCTCGCCTCGGTCAACGCCGGACTCCCAGGTGCACGGCTGCTGAGCGGGTCGCTGCGTGTGCTGGTCATTGCAATCGGTGTGGTGATGGCTCTCGAGCAAGTGGGGCTGGCGACGTCGGTCGTCCTGGCCGCCTTTGCCATCACGTTTGGCGCGTTGATGCTCGGCCTGGCCATCGCTTTCGGGCTTGGTGGTCGTGACGCGGCAAGGTCGCTGATCGAAGAACAACTCCGCGCCAAACGGGATCGCGAATCCGACGCGGCGCCGCATCTCTAACTCTATGGCGTTCCGGCGTTCGAGCGGCGTTCTGCTTCACCCGACCTCACTGCCGGGCGGCTATGGGATCGGCGACCTCGGTCCCGCCGCACTTGACTTCGTCGATCTGCTCGCGGCGGGCAAGCAGCGGCTGTGGCAAGTGCTGCCGCTTGGTCCGACCGGCTACGGCGATTCGCCGTATCAATGCTTCTCCGCGTTTGCCGGCAACCCGCTCTTGATCAGTCCTGACCGCCTTGTCGACGACGGTCTCCTCACCCCAGACGATATAGTGGCCGCCGATATAGGGGCCGGCGTGAGGCGGCCCGGTAACGCGGTGGACTTCCCTGCCGTGATCGCGCACCGCGAAGCGCTCTGGCCACGTGTCCTCGAGCGATTCGACGCGTCTGGTGCAACTCCCATGCACGAGCGCTTTGATCGCTTCTGTCTGACCCAGGCGAACTGGTTGAACGACTACGCGCTGTTCATGGCGGTCAAGAGTGCCCACGGACAAGCGCCGTGGACATCGTGGCAGCCAGATATTGCCCGTCGTGAACCCGACGCCATTGCGCGATGGACCGATCGCTGCGCGCGCGAGATCCGTCAACACCAACTGACCCAATTTCTTTTCTTCGAGCACTGGCAACGTGTCCGCGATGCCTGCCACGCGCGGTCGATTCAGATCATGGGCGACCTGCCGATCTTCGTCGCACACGACAGCGCCGACGTCTGGAGTCGCCAAAAGCTGTTTCGGCTCGATCCCGATGGCAATCCCGAGGTCGTCGCCGGTGTGCCGCCTGATTATTTCAGTGCCACCGGCCAACTGTGGGGCAACCCTCACTACCGGTGGGAGGAACTCGCACGCACCGGATACGCGTGGTGGATCGAACGCTTCCGTGCGCTGCTGACGATGGTCGACGCGATCAGGATCGATCACTTCCGTGGATTCGACGCGTCGTGGGAAGTGCCCGCCGGATCACCAACCGCTATCAACGGCAAGTGGGTGAAGGGGCCAGGGGCAGCGCTCTTCGAAGCGGTGCGTTCGGTCTTGACGCTCGAGCAGCTGCCATTCGTCGCGGAAAATCTCGGCGTGATCACTCCGTCCGTGGAAGCGCTGCGCCGTCAGTTCGATCTGCCGGGGATGGCGATCCTGCAGTTCGCATTCGGCACCGATCCACAGGCGCCGGACTTCCGGCCGCACAACTACGAGCGCAATCTTGTCGTGTATACGGGCACGCACGACAACGACACGACGGTCGGATGGTGGACGGGTGAAGCGGGTCACAGCACGCGGACCGATGCAGTCATTCGTGAGGAGCGCGATTACGTCAACCGATATCTCGCTCTCGTCGAGCGCCCCTTCGAGCGGGATACGGGTAAGGCCTTCGACGACGCTCAGGGCAGGCCGGTTCACTGGGAGTTCATTCGCGCGGTGATGGCGTCAGTCGCGAACACGGCGATGGTGCCTGTGCAAGACCTGCTTGGGCTGGGAAGTGATGCCCGTATGAACCGCCCCGGCGTGGCCAGCGGGAACTGGCGATGGCGGCTCACGCCGGGGCAATTGACGCAGGATCTGATGGGACGCCTCGGCGACCTCGCCGAGACCTACGAACGAGTGTAGGGGTTCGCCCTACGACGGTTCTTTTTGTCTCGTCTTAACAATGCCACCCATCACGCCGATACCGAGAATGACCAGTGCGCCGGCGATGATCCAGACCTGACTGATACCCAGGCGTGACGCACCATAGGCAAGGCCTGCCACAACGAGCAGCGTACCGATCAGGTAAACGAGAAAGTTAGTCATGCTAGAGCACTCCCACGGCTGAAAGTGCAAGAGCGCGGCCATTTTGGCTGAGTAGATCCCCGATCAACGGCAGAGTCATCTCGCGATCACAATGATATATAAGAGTCGCGCCGATGCGACTCGTCTTCGAACAGATCCGGTCAGGCGGCGACCGCAACTTCGGCTACCTGCTCGGCGATCGCGAAGCACGGGCTGCGGTGCTCATCGATCCCTCGTACTCGCCAGAGGCCTTCGTCGAGCGGGCCCGGGCCCAATCGCTCGCAGTGACTCACGTCATCAACACGCACAGCCATCCGGATCATACGAACGGCAACGAGCGGGCATTGGCGTTGACAGGCGCTGCTTTCGCCGCCCACCCCATGATGCAGCCGACCGTTCGCCTCGAGGATGGAGCCACGCTGGGCGTTGGCGAACTGCGCCTCACTGCCCATCACGTGCCAGGTCACTGCTCTGACCATCTCGTTCTTTACGAATCAGTTCACCGCCTGCTCATCACCGGTGACCTTCTGTTCGTCGGCAAAGTCGGCGGCACGCAGCACGACGCTGATGCGCGGACCGAATGGCGCAGTCTGCAGCGCCTGCTGACACTGGTGCCGGACGAAACGACGGTCTGGCCCGGGCACGACTACGGTGTCCGGCCAAGCTCGACGATCGGTGTGGAGAAGCAGACCAACCCATTTCTACTGTGCGCCGACGAAGCGGCGTTCCTGCGGTTGAAGGCTGAGTGGCCGCAGGTGAAACAGCGTCTTGGTCTGAAGTGAAGCGTGAACGCGTCGAATTCGGTTTACGATCTCTGACTGGTGATCGCCGATCCACAGGTCATGTCCCGCTGGCGAATGATGGCCCGTAAGCGCGGCGCATTCGTCGCACTCCTGTGCCTCGTCTTAGGCGCCCCGCCGCAGGCGCAAGACACTCCCGCGCCCACCCCTTTGACGCTCGTCTCGAAGGATGGACGCCGAACGGTCCCGACGGTCACCAGCAACGGTCGCGAGCTGATTGCGCTCGACGACATCGCCTCTCTGTTCCAGGTCACCGTCCGCGAGGACTCGCTGGCCGGCGGGTTCACCATCACCTATCGCGGCAAGACGATCATTGCTTCAGCGGATCAGCCAATGGCATCGGTGGACGGCCGCATCGTGACGTTGCCATCACCGATCACGCGGAGTGGCCGCCGCTGGCTGGTGCCGGTCGAATTCCTGCCTCGCGCACTCGGCCCGATTTACGACCAGCGCATCGACCTGCGTCGCGCTGCGCGGCTGCTGCTCGTCGGCGATATGCGCGTGCCTCGTGTCTCCGCGCGTGTGGATGCGCCCGGTCCGCCGACGCGGGCCGCGGTCGTAATCTCGCCTGCCACACCGGTTGCGATCGTCACTGAGCCCACCCGGCTGGTGTTGCGTGTCGAGGCCGACGCGATCGAACCGATCTTTCCGGTGAGCGCCACAGGATTGATCGACAGCGTGCGGGTCGGCGATCAACCCAACGTGGTGGTTGTTGCGTTGAACCGACAAGCGGGCACGGCCAGGACCGCGATCGCCACCGCCGACAATGCCACGCGCGTCGCCATCGAAATCCCCATGGCGGAGGCTCGCCCTGCGGTGCCGGATTCCAGGATTCCGACCACCGGTCCCCCGCTTCCGACGACGGAGTCGTCGCGGCTTCCTGGAATCGAGCCGCGCCAGGCACTGCAAACGCTGGCGATCGACCCCGGACACGGCGGTGACGAAATCGGCGTGCGCGCCGCGGGTGGCCTCGAGGAAAAGCAGTTGACGCTGGACATCGCGCGCCGGCTTCGCGGACTCGTAGAACGCGGCCTTGGCGTGCGCGTCATCCTGACCCGCGACGATGACCGCATGGTCGGCATCGACGAGCGCGCGGCGGCCGCCAACAATGGAAAGGCCGATCTCCTGCTCAGCCTGCACGCGAACGGTGCGCTCTCGGGATCATCCTCAGGGGCCGAGGTGTTCTACGACCGACTCGATCGCGAAGGCGAAGCAGTGCGAGCCGCGGCTGCCGCCGCGGTCGCGTTGCCGGTGATTGCCGGTGGCACTCGAAACATCGATATCGTCCCATGGGAGATGGCGCAGGCGCGTCATGTCGAGGCATCGGCAATGCTGGCGTCGGTGGTCGAGCAGGAATTGCGGCAGCGAGTCCCGATCGGACAGCGTCCGATCCAGCAAGGTCCGATGCGACTGCTGTCGGCAGCCAACATGCCGGCCGTCCTGGTCGAGATGGCGTATTTGACTAATGGCGCTCAGGAGAAGGCCGCTGGCGGCGATCAGTTCAAGAACGCCGTCGCCCAGGCGCTGTACAGCGCCATCGTGAGATTCAGGGGTTATCTCGAGGAGACCTCCGCCCCGTGAGCGGTCGCGCCAAGATCTATCTGCTTGCCATCGTCGTTGCGGCCGCCGGTGTCACCTGGGCATTGATGCGCATTTTTTTGCCCAAGCCCAGCGCCGCGCCCGCCGCAACAGTAACCGCGCCAGCCCCGACCGAAACCGCACATATCACCGCAACGCTGTATTACGGGTCGTCGGATGGCCGTGCACTCGTCCCCGTCCGCCGTGATGTGCCCGCGGCCACCAGCGTCGTCGATCAAGGCCGGCAGATTCTCGGCGTGCAATTTCAGGATGCACCGCAGCCGTACGTGCAGGTGATTCCCAAAGGCACCAAGCTGCGCGCGTTCTACGTCACGGAACGCGGCGAGGCCTTCGTGGATTTGAGCGGCGACGTGGTCAGCGCGCATCCTGGCGGGTCGCTGACCGAACTGCTGACGATCTACGCGATCGTCAATGCCGTGACCACCAACCTCCCCGCCGTCCAACGTGTGCAACTGCTCGTCGAGGGCAAGGAAGTGGACACCATCGCCGGGCACGTCGATGTGCGGCGGCCCCTCGAGGGCGACGCGACTCTCGTGCGAGAAGGTCGCGCTGGCGGGACAAAGTGAGTACAGTGTTCTCTTCATATGAGATCTGACGGCCGCCTCGCGGAACAACTCCGCCCTACGCGTATTACTCCGAACTATTTGATGCACGCCGAAGGCTCGGTCCTCATCGAGGCCGGGAAGACGAAAGTCATCTGCACCGCCAGCGTGGAAGATCGCGTGCCACCCTTCCGCCGCAACACGGGCAAGGGTTGGGTCACCGCCGAATACGGCATGCTGCCGCGCGCGACGACCACCAGGTCCCAGCGCGAGGCGTCGGCCGGCAAGGTCGGTGGGCGCACGCAGGAGATTCAACGTCTGATCGGACGCTCGCTCCGCACCGTGACCAAGCTTGAAGAGATCGGTGAACGCACGATCACGCTCGACTGCGATGTCATTCAGGCTGACGGCGGCACCCGCACCGCGTCGATCACCGGGGCATTCGTGGCGCTGGTGCTCGCGGTGCAGAAATTGCGCGAGCAGGATGGGCTACGTACGATGCCGATCACCGACTTCGTCGCGGCGACCAGCGTGGGCATCGTCGAGGGCGAACCGATGCTGGATCTCGCCTACACGGAAGATTCGCGCGCCGACGTAGACATGAATGTGGTCAAGACTGGCGGCGGCCTGTTCATCGAGCTGCAGGGCACGGCGGAAGCGCTGCCCTTCGGCCGCGAGGCGCTGAACCGGCTGCTCGATCTCGCCGACACGGGCGTGCGCCAATTGATTGCGCTGCAACGCGGACTCGTCGGTCAGTATCTCGAGAAGCCGAAGACCTGATGCGGCTGCTCGTCGCCACCACGAACACCGGGAAATTGCGCGAAATACGGTCACTGCTCGCTGGCGTCACAGTCGAGCTCGTGACACTGCGCGATCTGCGAGCTATCGAGGAGCCAGAGGAGACCGGGCTCACCTTCGAGGACAACGCCCGGCTCAAGGCGCTCTATTACTCCGGCCAGTCCGGCATGACGACGGTCGCGGAGGATTCAGGACTGGTGATCGATGGCCTGGACGGCGAACCCGGCGTTCGGTCAGCCAGGTTCCTTCGACCAGACGCTACGTACCCGGAACGCTTCGCGGAGATTTTCCGCCGGCTCTCGGGGCCGCCCGAGAAGACCCGCGCAGCGCGTTTCGTATGCGCGCTGGCGGTTGCCGAGAGCGGGCAGATCATCTACGAAGCCCGTGGCACCGTGGAAGGTGAGATTGCCCGCGAGCCGCGCGGCGCCGCCGGATTCGGCTACGACCCGATCTTCTACTACCCGCCGTACGGCTCGACGCTCGCCCAGGTTGCCGAAGACGCAAAGCTGGCCGTCGCGCATCGCGGTCAAGCGTTCCGTGCGCTGACATCGTGGCTCGTCTCGTTGCCCGCTTCGCGTTGAATCTGCACGTCTCATTTTGAACCATCCAGCTCGGCCAAAAGGTCCACGCTGATCAGGGTTCCGATCTACGCAAGAAACTCTGACTCCGCCAGATTGAACGATCACGAATGTGTCGGGACCGCGATGAGCACCGACGCGATCCCCTGTGCGCCTCCGCGCATCGAGTTGGGCGTGTGCCATCCGCTGTGCCGTTGGCGTTCTGGTTGCCTTATCTCTGGGCATGTCGGTTTTGGTATCGAGGGCTGTTCGCGTCTGGGTGCTCGCAGCGATCACGATTGCGATCGCGTCGGGACATGTCTCAGCGCACCGGCACCCCGTCTCGCGCAACTTCGACGCCGCACTCGCGGGTCTGGCGGGCAAGGGCGGCGATCGCACACCCGTCATCGTGCGTTTGCGTGAGGGATCCGGCACGTCAGTGCGCGAACTGCTGCGACACACCACATCGAAAGTCAAATACGACCACGACTCGATCTCCGCACTGAGCACGGAACTTCGCGCAGAGGATTTCGAATCCATTGCCGATCTCGACGAGGTCGAATCGGTGTCGAGCGACGCGAACCTCGTGTGGGGCGAGCGACTGGACGAGCACGTGATCTCGGGCAACTCCCTCGTCCGACAGTGACGGGCACAGGCGAACGATCATTACCTACAAGGACCGCGTATATGAACCCGCACATCACGAGCTTTTCGCGCCTGCGGCGCAAGGTTATCTGGGAATAACAGCATCATGAACGGCGCGGTGTGTTCCACGGGCGTGCTGGGCTGGGTTCGCGATTGGGTGTCGCGAAGTCACGAGCCGGCGAAGGGTGATGCCTCCAGGGCGATGAGCCTGGAGCACTTGCCCATCGCCGCGAGTGTCTTCGTGATTGCCGTCGTGGCCGTCGGCTGCGTCGTGGTGATTCTCCAGGGGCCGCGCCAGATCACTCACCCCGCGCAATTCCTCGCTCTGCTTGCGGCGTCTGTGCTCGCCTCGAGTTTGCGGCTGCGCCTGCCGCTGGGCACGAGCGCCTCCAACCTGTCGGTCTCCTACAGTCTCGACTTCGCCGCGCTACTCCTCATCGGGCGCGAGATGACCATGTTGGTCGCAGGCGCGAGCGCGTGTGCGCAGTCGATCTTCGGCACCAATCGACGCAACCCGGCGTTCCGCATTCTCTTCAACGCCGCCGCACTCGTCCTGACGGTTCAGGCCTCCGGCGCGACGTTCGCGTATTTCGGCGGCAAGCCTGGCGATCTCGATCTCAGCTCGATCGCTAAGCCGCTGGTCGCCAGCGCCCTGGCCTACTACCTGGTCAACACGCTGATTGTGGCCACTGCTGTGGGTCTTGCGGCGCGTCAGCGGGTCTGGCACGTGTGGCAGACGAACTTCCTGTGGACCGCGCCGAGCTACTTCGTCGGCGCCGGTGCCGCGGTCGCAGGTGTGGCGCTGTGGGAGACCAGCCAGTGGTGGCTGCTGCCACTCGCCGCCGCGCCGGTGTATCTCACCTTCCGGTCGTATCGCATGTACGTGGACCGGATCGCCGCGGAAAAGCGCCACAAGGAAGAGGTCCTGCGTCTGCACGGCGACACCGTCGCGGCGCTCGAAGCGGCGCGCCGTTCCGAGCAGCGTTACGCGCTGGCCGCCGCAGGTTCGAACGATGGTCTATGGGACTGGGACATTCCGGCTGACTCGCTGTATTGCTCCGATCGCTGGAAGTTGATCGTCGGGCTCGAGGCGAGCGACGTGGTCTCGACACGCGAGCAGTGGCTGAACTACACGCACGAAGAGGATCGCCCGGGCCTCGTGGAGGCACTTCGCGCACACCTCGATGGTGACCGCTCGAATTTCGAGCACGAGTATCGCGTCCGCCAGGTGCGTGGCGAGCTTCGCTGGGTCCTGTGCCGCGGCATTGCTGTTCGGGACGACGCCGGCCGGCCGGTGCGCATGGCGGGCTCGCTGACCGACATCACCGAGCAGCGCCGCGTTCGCGACTCGCTGTCGCAGGCCGCGCGCCACGATCCATTGACGAATCTGCCGAACCGCACGCTGTTCGGCGAGCTGCTCCAGCGCGCCATCGCACAAGGCGCACGGGCCTCGCAGCCTCAGTATGCGGTGCTCTTCATCGACCTCGACGGCTTCAAGCTGGTCAACGACAGCCTCGGCCACATCATCGGCGACCGATTCCTGATCGCCATCGCGCAGCGGCTGCAGTCACAGCTGAGACCTGGCGACTCGCTGGCGCGTCTTGGCGGCGACGAGTTCGCCGTGCTCGCGGAGAACTTCTCATCGCCTGAGGACGTCTGCGCGATCGCCGAACGTCTCCTGAATGCACTGGCCGAACCGTTCCGTATCGCCGACCACGAGCTGTTTGGATCGGCAAGTGTCGGCGTCGTGATCGGCGGCGCGCAGTATCGCGCCGTTGACGCGGTGCTTCGCGATGCCGACATCGCGATGTATCGCGCAAAGTCCAGTGGTCGTGGCGGCTATGAGCTGTTCGATCCCGACATGCACGCGATGGCGCTCAAGCGGCTGACGCTCGAGACGGAGCTGCGTCGCGCCGTCGAGCGCAAGGAGTTCTCGATCTTCTATCAGCCGATCGTCGAGCTTTCAACGTCGCGGATCACCGGCCTCGAGGCGCTGCTCCGCTGGAAGCGCGCTGATGGCCATATCGATTCGCCGGCCGAGTTCATCGCCATCGCCGAAGAGACCGGGCTCATCGTCCCGTTGACCTCGCACGTACTGGTCGAGGCGTGCTATCAGGTCGCCGCGTGGCAGCAGATGTTCAGACAGCGGCTGCATCTCTCGGTGAACGTGCCCTCGAAGCTGTTCATGCGCGCGAACTTCGTGGACGAGGTCGAGGCGGTACTCGCGAGCAGTGACCTGATGTCCCACAGCCTGCAGCTGGAGATTACCGAGAGCGTGCTGCTCACCCATTCGGACGTTGTCGATCGCAACTTCGAGCGGCTTCACAAGATCGGCGTCGCCGTCCATCTCGACGACTTCGGCACCGGTTATTCATCACTCAGCTATCTGCAGCGCTATCCCGTCGATGCGTTGAAGCTCGATCGATCCTTTGTGGCACGCATGGGCACGCACGAGAACGACGTGGTCGGCGGCGCGATCGTGAAGCTGGCGCGCGAACTCGGCATGGGCATCATTGCCGAGGGCGTTGAGACCGTGGAACACGCCGAGCAACTCTCGGCCCTCGACTGTCCGCACGCGCAGGGATATCTGTTCTCCGAGCCGCTCACGGTCAGCGCCGTCGTGCCGATGCTGGCGAAGCAGTTCTCGCCGGCCCTCGCCAACGTGTCGTAGAGCTCATGGTGAGTGTCCGGTTTTCCGCGTCGGTGACGCTTTGGCGGACCCGCCCTACCTTGGCGAAGGTGGGCAGCCGGACCCTCAGATCTTTCGCAGCCGCACGCGCCGCACCGCGTGGTCGCGGCCCTTCTCCAGGATCACGTGAGCCCGCTCCCGCGTCGGCAGGACGTTCTCGCGCAGGTTTACCAGGTTGATTGATCGCCAGATTCCTCGAGCGGTCTCGATCGCCTGCTCGCCGGTCAGCGCCGCGTAACGATGGAAATAGGACGAGGGGTTCTTGAACACCGTCTCGCGAAGTGCGAGGAATCGCTCGATGTACCACTGCTCGATGTCGGTCTCCTGCGCGTCGACGTAGATCGCAAAATCGAAGAAGTCGGACACGAACATCGGCATCGGACGGCCGGCACGGCTGGCCCCCGTCTGCAGCACGTTCAGGCCTTCGACGATCACGATGTCGGGATGACGAACCGTCTGGTACTCGCCGGGCGCGATGTCGTAGCGCAGATGTGAGTAGACGGGAGCCTGCACCTCGGGCACGGCGGACTTCACGTCGGCGAGAAATCGCACGAGGCGGCGTACGTCGTAGCTCTCCGGAAAGCCTTTGCGGTCGGTGATGCCGCGGGCCTCGAGCACGGCTTGCCGCAGCAGGAATCCGTCAGTGGTGATGAGATCGACCTGCGGATGGCTTGGCCAGTGCGAGAGCAGCGCTTTCAAGACACGCGATATCGTGCTCTTGCCCACCGCAACGCTTCCTGCGATGCCGATGACAAAGGGCACGCGCGGGCCTTCGGATCCGACGAACGTCGCCGTCGCCTCATGAAGGCTCTGCGTGGCCCCAACGTAGAGATTCAGCAGTCGCGACAGCGGCAAATACACATCAGCCACTTCGTCGATCGACATCCGTTCGTTCAGGCTGACGAGTGGCCGCAGCTGCGGCTCGGTCAATGGCAGCGGGGTCGAGGCGCGCAGCCGTGCCCATTCGGCGCGGGTGAATTCGACGAAGCGAGAGATCGCCACCTGATCGCCAGGGCTGGCCACACCGGCATTGTAGTCGTGGCGGTGACGCCGTCCGAGGACAGCGGGTCTGACCCGGGGTCTGACCCGGGGTCTGACCCGGGGTCAGACCCCGGGTCAGACCCCTATCCAGTCCCGGGAAAGGCCAGCGTTTACAACGTCTCAGGACTGGCGTAACGTTTGCCTTGGGGACAGACCTCCGACGTGTACCTGCGTCGCCCCGTTCGCGAGAGGTATCACTGATGCGCCTGTGGCTCCCCGTCATCCTGGTGCTCTCGTTAGCCGGCACTACCTACGCCGGTGAACAAGATCCTCCGCCACCCCCTCGACCCGCACCCGACTTCCTGTTCGGGCGGCCAAGCGGCACCATCGGTCTGCGGGTCGGCTGGTTGTCCAGTCGCTCGGGCAGTGACTGGTATGACTTCGTCACCGACCAGCTCACCATTGATCGCAAGAACTTCAACGGCCCGGGCATCGGGACCGATCTGGGCATCACCATCACACGGCGCCTCGATCTGATGATCGGCTTCGATTACAGTCAGTCCACGACGGCGTCGGAGTACCGGCGCTTCGTGGATAACAACCGTCTACCAATCCAGCAGACCACGTTGCTGCGCGGCGCAAACTTCTCGGGCGGCGTCAAATTCGCACTCACCGAACGCGGCCGTGAAGTGGGTCGGCTGGCGTGGGTGCCGCGCAAAGTCGTACCGTTCATTGGCGCAGGCGGCGGTGCGACGTGGTTTCAAGTCAAGCAGACGGGCGACTTCGTGGACTACGTAGACCTGTCGGTATTCACTGACGTGTTCGAGTCGAAAGGCTGGGCGCCAACGGCGCACGCATTCGGCGGCGTCGACGTGCGAGTGCTGCGCCGCGCCTACGTGACGTTCGACGCGCGCTACACGTGGGCATCTGGCAATCTCGGAGCTGACTGGATCGACTTCGATCCGATCGATCTGTCCGGGCTGCGGCTCTCCGCCGGCTTCAACTTCATCCTCTCGGAGGTCCGATGAAAACGCTCGTTTCCGTCTGTGCCCTCCTGCTTCTCGTTGTGCCGGCGCACGCACAGAACACGGCCGACGCGCGATGGAACCGCTGGACTGGCTGCTGGGAGCTGGTCATGGAGAACTCGCGTGAAGGCGCGCCGAACCCGGCCACTGCGGGTCGTGCGTCGCGATCACAGCCGCGCGACGCCGTACGACCGCAAGTCTGCGTTGAGGCCTCGCCAACTGGCGGCGCCACATTCACCACGAAGATCGGTACGCAGACGCCAATCATCCAGACCGTGATCGCGGACGGCACGGATCGTCCGGTAACCGAGGACAGCTGTACCGGTACGCAGCGGGCCGAGTGGTCGGCTGACGGTTTGCGGATCTACGCGCGCGCGGAACTGACCTGCAAAGGCGACCAAGGCACGCGACGTGTCTCGGGGCTGGCGATGCTCGGTCCGGACGGCAAGTGGACCGACGTGCAGTCAGTCGATATCGGTGGTCGAGAGAGCTTCCGCGTGCGCCAATATCGGCGCGCCGACGACAGGCGCACTGCGTCCGGTGTCGGTGCGACCGCCCTGACGCTCGACGACCTCAAGGAAGCGAGCGCGAAGGTCTCGCCGCGCACGATCGAAGCGGCGCTCGTCGAGACGCGCGCGTCGTTCAACCTCACCAGCAAACGTCTCCTCGAACTGCAGGATGCCGGAGTACCCGCGAGCGTCGTCGATCTGATGGTGGCGTTGTCGTATCCCGATCGATTTGTCGTCGAACGGACCGCACCAATCGATCGTGCCCAGGCGCCGATCATGGACGACCCATTCATGCTTGGATGGGCCTTCGGTTATCCCGTATGGTCGGCCGTGTACGGCTTCTACTCACCGCTCTATGGCGCGTTCTCGCCGTACTACTACTCGCCGTTCGCGTATCCGTACTACCGCGGATATAACCCGTACTACGGTTACTACGGCAACGGCTACTACACGATCGACCAGGGAGGCGGTGGCGGCGTGAATCTGCCAGACCAACCGAGTGGTCGCGGCCGCGTCGTCGACGGCCAGGGATACACGCGCGTCAGACCGCGTGAGAGCGAGCCCGTCGCCACGCAAACCGGCGGCAGGTCGACCGCGAGCTCGAGTGGCGGCGGCGCAACGTCATCGTCATCGTCGGGCAGCTCGGGTGGCAGCAGCGCGTCACCGGCGGGCTTCTCCGGCGGGGGCGGCGGCGACGGCGGAAGAACGGCGCAGCCGCGATAACAGCCAACGGTCCGTTGGGAATTGGGAATTGGGAATTGGGAATTGGGAATTGGGGGTTTAAAGAGCTATCCTCCCCGCCATGAAGAATTCGACGGGGCGCCTGGCAGCTGGATCGATGATCGTCGTCGCGGCGATCATCACGGCAACGATCGCCGGCGAGGCACAGCAGACGCCGGCAGCAACTCCGGCAGCGGGCGGCCGTGGGCAAGGCCAGCAACAGGGTGCGCGTGGCGGCCGCGCTCCGCGCCCTGAGTGCCTGAACCCGAAAATTCCCGCCGCCGAGTGCAACGTCGGCGCGGCACCGATTCAGTGGGCCGATCCGGTCCTCGGCGATGGCCCATTCCTCGTCCAATCTGCGGTTCCCACCCATCGCAACCTGCGCGTCGTCGTCATGGCGAAGTTTCAGCAGCCGTGGTCGATCGCATTCCTGCCCGACGGCAGCATCTTCGTGACTGAGCGGCCTGGCCGTCTGCGCATCATCCGGAACGGCGTTCTCGATCCGAATCCGGTCCCGGGTGTTCCGCAAGTGCACGTGCAAGGCCTGCAAGGACTGATGGATGTCGTTCTGCATCCGCGCTTCGCGGAGAACAAGTGGGTCTACATCGCCTATCACAAACCGGTACCGAACCCGGACGCGCCTCCAAGTGTGAACGGTACGGCGGCCATGGCTGGCGAGACGACGTTGATGCGCGGGACATGGAACGGTACGGCGCTCGTCGATGTGAAGGACATCTTCCGGTCCGGTGCGACGCGGACCGAATCATCGCGCATCGGATTTGGCCGCGACGGCATGCTCTACATGACGATCAGCGCGTCAGGCACGGGCCCGGATGTCTTGCGCTCAGCCGATCCGAACGACTACGCCGGCAAAACCGTGCGGTTTCGCGATGACGGGACCATCCCGCCCGACAACCCATTCGTCGACAGAGCCGGCTACAAGCCGGGCATTTACACACTTGGCCACCGCAACGGGCACTCGATGGCGCTCAATCCGGAAACGGGAGAATTCTGGGTCACTGAGCAGGGCCCCAATGGCGGTGACGAAGTCAACGTGCTGAAGCCGGGGGCGAACTACGGCTGGCCGTACGTGAGCCACGGACGTAACTACATGGGACAAAAGATCTCGGACAACCCATGGCGGCAGGAGTTCGAGCCGGCGGCGGTGGTGTGGGTACCGTCGATTGCGGTGACCGGCGGGACGTTCTATACCGGCGATCGTTTCCCCGGATGGAAACGCAGCTTCTTCGTCGGCGGTCTTCGCGAGGGGGAAACTCCACGCACCGGGCAGATGCAGCGGATCGAGTTCAATGAGCGGTGGGAGGAAATCCGTCGCGAGCCCATGCTTCGCGAGTTGCATCAACGAATTCGCGATGTTCGACAGGGTCTGGACGGGCTGTTGTATGTCGTCACCGGCGAGGATCAAGGAGCATTGCTCAGGGTCGAGCCGGGTGAACCCGTGCAGTAGGCACGCGTCCCAGCGTTCGTCACGCAGTTGTCGTTCGTCACTAAATGCACGCCGTTGGCGTCTGGAATACGCAATTCATCACAAATCGATTGAGCCGATGCTGGTAGGCCATCGAAGATTGCACGAAACAGGGGCTCGAGCTGTGACCCTACGCGAATTGGTCAGAACTGCGGCTGTGGTCGTCGCGGTCGTCCTGATGACGAGCGCTCGAACACCTGCGTCGGCAGTGATCGACGACAGCTTGCTGGTGCGCATTTATGACAACGCTGGCGTGCTGGCCAGCGAATTGGCATCCGCGCTGCGGACCACCCACGACATCCTGCGGCGGGCCGATCTGGTCGTTGATTGGGTCCAGTGCCGTGCGCGCCGTGACGGCCCTGTGCCCGTCGTCTGTGACCAACCGCTCTCCTCTGAGGACGTCGTAGTTCGGTTGATCGACGGGTCTGACAAGGAATCCGGGGAACGCCGTGCGCTGGGCTATTCCCTCTTCGACGCCAACGGCGTCAGCGGCTTCGCGACGGTC
>DAINQP010000001.1:19142-76203 GCA_036742665.1 Vicinamibacterales bacterium
GCCGCGAAAGATCGACAAGTAGGCTACAGCCAGCGCGCGCAGTATCCGCGCGCCCCGCTACTCGGCCGCGCCATCGCGCACGAGATTGGACACCTTCTCTTGCGCTCGAACGCACACACCGAAGGCGGATTGATGCGTGAGGTGTGGACCGCTGAGCAAGTCGTGCGAAATCGACGTGAAGACTGGACGTTCTCCGCGGATCAGAACGGCGATCTCAGAAATGCACGGTTTGCCGCGATGAGCAACGCGAAGAAAGGACGCCGGCCCCGCACCTAGCGCCGCCTCAGAAAGTCATCCCTGTGCCGCGAGAAAACACCCGGCTGTTGTTCCGGCCCGGCACACGGTCCGCACTCCTGCACGCGTGTGCAAAGAACTAGTAAGGCCAGTCCTTCCAACACTTAAGTACGCTCGTCGAGCGCCCGATAACTGGGAACAACAGTTGCTCAGTCTGGGCCCAGCGTTGGTCGTTACGAGAGCGTGCGAATAGTTATGAAACGAATACTGCCCGGTGGGTTAGAGCGCGTGAACAAGGAACTGTGGGTCCTGTTCTCGCTATTTGCGATCGCGCTGCTGCTGAATCAATTGATTGCGGCGCAGCGGATGGTCCTCAGCTTCTACGTGCTGCCGACGATTGCCTCGGCGTATTTCTACGGCCGCAGGCACGGAACCTTAACGGCGTTCGCGAGCGTACTGCTCGTGGTCGGACTGCTCATTTTCCGGAACTCGACGCCCACGGACACTGGCCTTCAGGTTGGCGTCCCCTTCAATCAGTGGCTCGAAGTGGCGGTGTGGGGTGGCTCGCTCATCGTCACTGGCTACTTGATGGGCACGCTTTACGAGAGCAAGAACGCACAGATCAACGAGCTCCGTGAAACGTATCAGGGCGTGTTGATGATCCTTCGCCACTTCATCTCGAAGGACACCTACACTGAGAACCACTGCTACCGCGTCTCGGTCTATGCCACGCGGATCGCCGCGCAGATGAACCTGTCGCCCGACCGCGTCGAGGATGTGCGCGCCGCCGCGCTACTGCACGACATCGGCAAGCTGGATATCAGCCGCGACCTGCTCTACAAGGCGGCGAAGTTGACGCGCGAGGAGTACGAAGCCGTCCAGGAGCACGTCTCGCGCGGTGTCGAGATGCTCGAGCCCGTCGGTGGGGCGCTGCGCCGTGTGATTCCGATCATTCTGGCGCACCACGACAAGTTCGATGGATCCGGCTACCATCCGACCAGCGGCGACAACATTCCGATCGAGTCGCGGATCATCGCTGTGGCGGATGTCTACGATGCGCTGACGAGCGATCGCCCTTACCGAAAGGCGATGTCACCGTTCGAAGCGCGCGATGTGATCACCAACGGCGCAGAGACAGAATTCGATCCGAAAGTCATCGCCGCCTTCAATATGCTCTTTAAACGCGGCGAACTGGAAATCTGGTCAGCGCCGCTCTCCGCGGCGTGAGCGACCACTCGCCGTCGCGAGGCTTCTCGCTGGTCGAACTGTTGGTGGTGGTCGCGGTGATGGCGATCATCACCGGCATCGCCATCCCGGCACTGCTGCAGGCGCGCATCACCGCCAACGAAAGTGCGGCCATCGCTTCGCTGTCGGCCATCCGCTCTGCGCAATCCACATTCGCGAACACCTGCGCGCGCGGCGGATTCGCGCAATCACTCAACGATCTCGCGCTGCCGCCGGCCGGTGCGACCCAGAGCTTCATCTCTGAACCGATCGGCGCGAACGGCGTCATCCGCTCGGGCTACGTCGCGAATCTCACACCCGATGTCGGTGCGATAGTGGTAACGCCGGCCGGGCAGACCTGCAACGGCTCAACCGCCGACGCAATGTCCGGCTACTTCGCCGAGCGCCATCCCGATCGCATCGGGATCACCGGACAGCGCGCGTTCGCGGTTGCCACCAGCGCTACGATTTACGTGAAGGACGACGGAACGCTGATCGCGCCCGGCATGGCCGGCGCCGCCACCCTGCGCTGAGCGGCGCCGTCGAACCCCCAATTCCCAACGCCCAACTTCCAACCACACCCAAATTCCAACTCCCAACAATATTCAATTGGGAAGTGGGAGTTGACAGTGGTTGGGCGTTGGTAATTGGCAGTTGAGAGCTACGTACGCCCAGCCGGCACCACGATCGACAGCGTCGTTCGGCCTTCCGAACAATCGAGCGTGAGATGGCCGCCATGCAGTTCCGCGACACGGCGGGCCGCACGCAGCAGCACCAGCGCCGCGCTCGCCACGCTGCTCGATGTCATCGCCATGTCGGGCCACTCGCTCTCAGCCAGCTTCGATCGCCAGTAGTGCGGCAGTTCCGCGCCATCGTGCACGGCTGACAGCACCACGGTCCCATCGGCGCGGGAGTTGACCTGCAGCGCGATCACCCTCGAACGGCTGGCCTCGAAGAGGACCGCCGGTGCGAGAATCAACGCGCTGAAAGACGCCGCGAGCAGTTCCTCATCACCAGACACCGTCTCGCCAACCCGGCGCGTTGGCGCATCCAGCGTCAGGCCGCGCAGCCGGCGCTCCGCAGCGGTCTGCTCCACTGCGCGGTCGACAACCGTGCGGGCCGGCACTTCACGGCGGGCCACCGAGACGTCGCCCCGGAGGACACGTGCCGCGACGAGCAACTGCAAGGCGCGCGCAGCTTCGGCCCGAACGAGATCCACGGCGACGGCTTGCGTCAGCGTCGAGCCTGGCGACAGCAGATTCGCGGACGAGGCCACCGCTGTCAGACAATCAGCGAATGCCGCGAACGTCAAATCACCGGCCGGTGCCGGTGTGGGCGGTGCCACCCGGACGACTGGCTGGTCGGTGGATGGGGTATTCGTGGCTGCGGCAAGAATCGGCGCCTCGTCATCGTCGACACGTTCGATGAGACATGGCACTCGGCCCATTCCGGCAACAACGGCGGCGGCGAGCCGCTTGCGTCCGGCGATCACGAGGTGACGGCCGCCGCGGCTGCGAACCAGCAGGGGCTGCAACACACCGTGCTTGCGAATCGACTCGACGAAGGCCGCTGACGGCGCATCCTCGTCGTCCTGGCCGGATGACTCGAGATCCTGCACCTCGAGAAACCTGATGGGCGAGTTCAGCAGACCCGAATCGAGCTGCTCAACATAGTGGGCGTCGGCCCTCATGCGGTACCGGGAAGGTAATCCTTCCCGGACAGGCGGAATGGCATCTTCTCCGAGACGAAGGGCGTCCAGACCTGGGTCGATATCAGACATGCGTGTGGTGGAAAGTGATGGGCGTACAAGGTTTACAGGGGGCCAGAGTTCATACCGAGTGGAACGGTTACGGCTGAGTATACCGCAGCACGAATATGCACGGACGGACTATTGCGGCTGGTCGCTGAACCGATAAGCCTTCCGGAGAACAGAAAACGGGCCTGACAATGGAACGAGCTGCTGATGTGCCAGATCGCCGCGACCACGCTCGCCGCGCCGAAGTTGTCCGCTCAGTTATCGAAGAGATCGTCCATAACGGCGTACCGGTGCTGACCATCAGAGATATCGAAGATTCGCTGCAGGTCTCTTCGGACGCCGCGGCTCGTATCGTTGAACGCCTGGTCAGCGCAGGTCTGCTCGTTCAGGCACGCGAAGGCACCTGGATCAAGGTTTCTCCCTAGTCCCGCACGCGTCCACTGCATTTTCATCGACACCTGCCGATAAACAGGTCCAGTGGAAGCCCTCGTCCTCATCACTGTTCTGGCCCTGACCGTTGCCGTCGCCGCTGGTCTCGCGAAGGGAGTTCTCAGCCTGGTGCTCCATCTCATGGTTGACGGCTCTCCGCGAATCGCCGCTGCCCGCTAGGTCCGAGCTTACAGTTCGACTCGGATGTCCCAGTTCAAGGTTGACAAGGAACGTGTCGCCGCCAGTCTCGCTCTGGCCACAGGTCAGATGGTGACGGGCTGCTTCTTCGTTATTGGATCGCTCAACAACGCCGCCGGACGCGAGCGGATCGGTGACCTGCTCAACGCCGAGGATGGCTTCTTTCCTTTCCAGCGCGACGACGGTCCGACGGTGCAGTACAACCGCGCACACGTGGTCTTGGTGCGTTTGCCGGCTGGCGTGGACGAAGAAAGGCTCGAGCCGGGCTACGACGTCGCACAGCGGCAAAACGTGATCATCACGCTCTCGACTGGTGCTCGCATCGACGGCATCGTCACTGTGTATGGGCCGGTCGGCTACGACCGTCTCAGTGACTACACGCGCCGCGCCAAACATTTCAGATACGTGGTCACGCCATTCGGCTCGCTCATCGTCAATGCCGACCACATCGTGGAAGTCATCGAAAAGTCCTCGTCGTAACCGGAGAACCTCCAATGTCCGAGCCCGCCGCCATCGATCGTCTGTTTCGCCTGATGTGTGAACGTGGAGCGTCAGACCTCCATCTCTGCGTCGGCATGCCGCCCCTGATCCGGAAAGATGGCGAGATTCAGCCTCTCGAACCCGACGCCGCCGCGCTGACTCCGGAGAGTGTCGTCGCACTTCTCGAACCGATCATGCCGGCGAACAACTGCGAAGAGTTCGGGCGCCGGCACGACACCGACTTCGCGTACGAGATCACCGGTCTCGCGCGGTTTCGCGCCAACGTGTTCCTGGACCGCAAGGGCCGTGGCGCGGTGTTCCGCGTGATCCCGTCGAAGATCTTGACCGCCGAGGATCTAGGGCTCTCGCCGCACATCCTCGCCCTGTGCCGATTGAACAAGGGCTTGATCCTCGTCACCGGCCCGACCGGCTCCGGGAAGTCCACGACACTGTGCGCGATGGTGGACTACATCAACAAGAACCGCAGCGACCACATCATCGCGATCGAGGATCCGATCGAGTTCGTGCATGAGAACCGGCGGTGTCTGGTCAATCAGCGCGAGGTGCACACGCACACTGACTCGTTCAAGGACGCGTTGCGCGCGGCGCTCCGCGAGGACCCAGACATTCTGCTCGTCGGCGAGATGCGCGACTTGGAAACCGTCGCGATCGCCATCGAGACGGCCGAGACCGGACACCTGGTATTCGGCACGTTGCACACGACGACTGCGGCGTCCACAGTGGACCGCGTCATCGATCAGTTCCCATCGGATCGTCAGTCGCAGATTCGGACGATGCTGTCGGAGTCGCTGCGTGCAGTGATTGCGCAGACGCTCTGCAAGAAGATCGGCGGCGGCCGAGTCGCTGCGCTTGAAGTGCTGATCGTGACCTCGGCCGTGAGCAACCTGATTCGAGAGGGGAAAACCTTTCAGATCCCCTCGATCATGCAGGTCGGCAAGGCGTCAGGAATGGTTTCGCTGAACGACTCCCTGCTGGCACTCGTCACCAAGAAGCTCGTTGCGCCGGAAGAAGCCTATGCAAAAGCGGTCGACAAGCCCGGCTTCGAGGGCATGCTCAAGCGGGCGGGAATCGATACGAAATTTGCGGCTGCAGCGGCTGCGTAGTCTCAGCACTCAGCGCGGGACGGCGGCCGCTCGAGCCCACCGAGAGCGTGTCAGGGCGACACCGATCGTCATGGTCAAGAGCATGCCCATCAGCGCGCTTGCCGACCCAACGGCGACCATTCCCGGCAGGGCGTCCGCTGACGCCCACACGCCAGACAGAACGAAAACCGTGACGGCCATCGCAAACGATGACGCGATGGCACCCACAAGGCGGATGCGAGTAGTGACGCTCATTTGGTGACCTGTGTTGGGGAATTTAGCATGCCCCGAGCCACGACCAGTGGTGGATTTTCTCGAACAAATTTGCGATACATCCCCGACGAGGGCACAGTCGCGTTCGGATTGCTGACACGACGACCATGTAACTGACACGCTTTTGTACACGTCCTGGCTAAGCCTTGCATTCGAGAGAGACGAGACCGGAGCGCACCGCGAAGCGCGCCAGGCCGGCGATGTCGTGGATCTCCAGCCGCTGCATCAGCAAGCGGCGGTGCGTCTCGACCGTCTTGCCGCTGAGATTGAGGCGGTAGCCAATTTCCTTCGTGGACTGCCCTTCGGCAATCAGCTGGAGAATCTCCCGCTGACGCGCGCTGAGCAGCTGAAGCGGACTGGTTACGTCAGACTTTCGCTGCAGCAGCTTCGAGACGGTTGAGGGGACACGCGGGCTGATGTACACCTCTCCGTGCATCGCGGCCTTGATGGCCGACATGACCTCAGAGACGGCGCCCTCCTTCACGACGTACCCGGTCGCTCCCGCCCGCAGGCATTCGGCGACGCGCTCCTCGTGGCAATGCATCGAGAGCATGATCACCTTGCACGACGGCAGCTCGGTCGTGAGACGGCGCGCGGCGTCCACTCCGTTCAACCCGGGCATCGAGATATCGAGCAGTACGATATCTGGGCGCACCCTGACGGCGATCTCGAGCGCCTCTCGGCCGTCAGTGGCCTCGACGACCTGCGGCTGTTCGAGTGTGTGCTCGAGCAGCGTGCGCAGGCCCGCGCGTATCAACGGATGGTCGTCAACGATTAGCAGTCTCATGCTCGCACGCCTGTCATCAGCGGCACTCGGCACTCGATCATCGTGCCGCCGCCGCGGCGGGAGCTGATCTTCAGCGTGCCGCCGACTTGATCGAGTCGTTCCTGCATACCTATTAAACCCAGATGTCCGTCGAGCGCCGCCTTGCGCGCGGCCGGGACCACGTCGAAACCGCGGCCATCATCGACAACGCGCACGGCAAACACTCCGGCATGCGTAAGCGCAGACACCGCGAGATGATGCGCGCGTGCGTGCTTGATGATGTTGGTCACCGCTTCGCGAACGACGCGATAGCACGCCAGCTCGACGTCGCGAGTCAGGTGCAACTCGTCGACGCGCGCGTCCACGAGCACGCGCAAACCGGCGCGCTGGCCCTCGGTGCGGGCCAGTGTGGCCAGCGCTGGAATCAGCTGCCCTTCCTCGAACGGCGCCGGGCGCATCGACCGCGATAGCGCGCGCACGTCGGAGATCAGATGGTCTACGACACCCACGAACTCCTCAGTCGATCGACCGTTCTGGCCGATGAGACTATCGAGCTCGAGCTGCATCTTCAGCGCCGCAAGCTTCTGCGCGATGTCGTCGTGCAGTTCGTGAGCGAGGCGCGAGCGCTCGGCGTCCGCGGCTGACTGCACCTGCAGCGCCAGCTCGCGGTGCAGCCGCACCGATCGCTGTGTTGACTCGACGGACGTGGCGAGCACGAGGAACAGCAGGCTGACAGCGCAGCTGAATAGCTGCACGGTTAGATGCGCTTGCAGCGGATACCCTGTCGCGTACGGTCCGAACCCCAGACTCGTTCCCCACAGGCACAGACTGTTCACGATCAGCAACGACCAGATCGTGCCGGGCACGCCGAAGCGGACCGCCGCCCAGATCGCCAACGGCAACAGCGGGAATGGCTGCGTGAGCGGCGTCTGGACCGACGTATGCGGGCTGAAGAAGATCCACCACGACGAGGCGCTGAGTACGATCAGCATCAGCGCCCACTCGACACTGCGGCGAACCGTCCATGGAATTCCGCTGTCGGTGCGAGGGACCATCGCGAGCACGACGGGGCCGATGGTGACCATGCCACTGACGTCGGCGGCAATCCAGGTCTGAAGCGCCGTCCAGAAGTGCGCGTGCAGCGCGGCCGAGGCGAGTGTTGCCGCGAAAACTGCGCCGATTGTTGCCGCACTCGCGCAGAACGCAGTCAGCGACAGCACGTCGGCGGGGTGACGCAAGCGTATGGCCTCAGGAGTGACGCGCCGCACCCCCACGGCGACTGCCCACGACTCGGCGAGATTGATGAGGGTGTAGCCCACGCTCACCATCCCGGCGAATCCGAACGTCAGATTGGCGGCAATGCCACCGAGGAGTGCACCGCCCGCAACCGCAGGCCAGCGTTCACGCGGAACCACGAGGAGAAGGCCGGTGAGTAACCCACTCGCCGGCCACACCGAGCTCACACCCGCCGTCACATCGAGCGAGAGTCCGAGCCCACAGATGGCGAAGTAGCCAGCGGCCACTCCGAGAGCAACGGCAATCTCGCTGATGAGGCACTGACGGAAAGCGGTTAACACAGCACGTCTGCCCGGGTCGTTGAGCAATCGGGGGACCAGACCACAGACGCAAATTTGCTGAGACATTCGCGAGAGACACGAGTTGCACCCTCGGAATCGGGCCGGATTTCCGACACAGCGTCAGGGTCCCCGACACCTGACGCAAATGGACCTCAAGCGGACTTGGAAGTACGGCTCAGGCGGTAACGGGAACGGATGCCCTTGGACAGGCGACCGGCTAGCGGGTGCAGGAGCCGTCGACGGTACGCACACTTACAACACGGAACTCCGGCAGATCGGCGGCGCCAGTCCCTGACCCGCCGCCGCCTGGCTGCCGCGCGATCGATTCTTTCGCGCCATCGATCGCGCCGGCCTGGCCGGCGACATTGGCCGAGGGCCACAGTCCGCCGCTGACCGAGAGCTTGCGCCCCTGTGGGCCACCAACCAGTCGCACCATCTGGCCTGCGTACTTGCGTACGCTCTTGCCAGTGAGCCGGTACTTGCTGCCGGTGGATTCATCGAACGTGAACGCGCCGGAGGCGCCAGGTTGGTTGCTGACGCAGCCAACGAGTTCGACCGGCGTTCGTGATGCGGGGGAAGATGCGGGAGCGGACTGCGCGCCAGCCACGCCAACCAGCACGATGCAGGACAGAAACGCCAGTGCAGGAACCTTCACCATGTCTCCTCCTCGCGCAACGCGCACCGCACACTGTACTGCAACAATGTGTCGATGGCGAGCGTCGCGCTGTACGTTCTGCTCTGCGTGATCTGGGGCTCAACGTGGCTCGTGATCAAGATTGGCTACGGTGATCTCGGCCCGTTCAATGTCGCGGCCTTGCGGTTTGTCGTGGCTGGCATGGTGTTGGCCGTCATCATCCCGCTGCTCCGCGCGCGCTGGCCGCGCTCACGCAACGAATGGCTGCTCATCATCTGGGTCGGCATCGTGCTGTTCGGAGCCGACTATGGACTCATATACTGGGGCGAGCAGTTTCTCGATAGCGGGCTGACCGCGATCCTGTTTGCCACGCTGCCGCTCATCACAGTCGCGCTCGCACACCTCTACGTCCCGGGCGATCACATCACCCCACGCAAGCTGGGCGGCACGCTGGTCGCCTTCTTGGGTGTGGTGGCGCTCTTCGGCGAGAATCTGCAGTTCGATCTCACCAGGCTCGGTCCGATGGTGGCGATCATCGTCGCTGCCGTATGTGCGGCCGGCGCCGGCGTCGCGTCGAAGCGTTATGGATCCGGGCTGCATGCGGCGGCGCTCAATGCACCGGCGATGCTGGTTGGCGGCATCGTGCTCGCCATCGCAGCGATCGCCTCTGGCGAAGAACTTCAAGTGCCGACTGACGCGACGACGTGGGCAGCGATCGTCTATCTGGCGATCGCCGGCAGCGTCGTCACGTTCCTGATCTACTTCTCGTTGCTGAAGACGTGGACCGTGACGAGCCTCAGCTTCATCAGCGTGTTCACACCGGTGATTGCGCTCGCGTTGGGATTTGTGTTTCTCGATGAGCGGCCGACGCTATGGACCGCGATGGGCGCGGTGCTGATTCTCACGGGCGTCGCGTTGGCGTTGACGAGATCAACTCCCAAATCCCAACTCCCAAGTTCCAAGCTTTCGTGATGGTGGGAGTTGGAATTGGGAGTGGTTGGGCGTTGGGAATTGGTCGTTGGGAGTTACTTCACTTTAGAAAGGTCAGAAACGCCGCCCGCTGATCCGCCAAGAAACAGACGCTTGCCGTCGGCGAGCACGAAATTGCGGCCGACCGCCTTCTGCGTCCCGTCCTTCGCCTGATAGCCTTCGACGACGAGCTCGGTGCCGACCGGGACGGTGTTCTTGGTGACGCCCATGCGAATCAACTGATTCGGGCTGCCGCCTTCCACCATCCAGGTGCTGACTTTACCGTCCTTATCCTTGATATCGATGTGGAACCAGGAGTGAGGATTCACCATCTCCCACTTCACGAGCGTGCCCTTCAATGTGAGAGGCCGGCTGACATCGAATTCCGCGGCGAACGCGTGATGCGCATGAAGCTGCACGACGCCCGTCAGCAGACCCGCAGCCACCATCGCAATGGCGAGTGTCATACGCATGGCTAGTTCGAGCCCTTCTTCTGTTCGGCCGCCTTCTTCTCGTCGGCGCGCGCACCGGCCAATATGTTGGCGATGCCGTAGTTGGTTTCGTGACAGGCGAACTCGAAGATCGGTCCGTCCGTCTTCGCGAGCGGCGCCTCGGCGGTCCACGCACGGTCCCACGTTTGTGGGTCTTCAACGGTGAATCGATACTGGATCGTGTCGTCAGCCGTACGCGTGAAGCGCTCGGTGACCTTCAAGGTGTCGCTCGATCCCTGAAACGCGTTCTTGCCGTTGAAATTTGTCGTCTCGACCACGAGCGTGTCGCCCTCCCACCGCCCGCGGGAGAGTCCCACCCACTGCTTGACACCAGACGGCGGTTGAGGACGATTGTCGAGCGGGATGATGCGCACATCGTGAATCATCTCGGTGAGGATCATCACGTAGCCAGGCGCCTGGACGATCTGATAGTTGGCGTTGTAGCCGGCGTTCATCAGCGGGGGGCCGGCCCCGCCCATGATGATGCAGCGCGATCCAATCGGCATGTTCTCGACGGCATCGTACTGTCCACCGGCCGCCTTCCGCGCCGCCGCGCGATCCTGCGCGCGCTTCTGCCCTGCGGCGGTGACCGAAGGAAGCCGGCCATCGGGTGGGTCGACGATGAGCGAGGTCCGCAGGTTGCGCGCAAAGGTGGACTGGCTCCGGTCCAACCCAAACTGCGTGAAGTCGTAGTGCACGTCGGCGGTCGTGCCCGGCTCGGTCTGCTCCGATTCGCGTTCCGCCGCCGCTTTGATGGCGGCCTCGGCTTCTTCAGGCGTGTAGATTTCTTTCGTCACGCCGTTCGGCCGTTGCAGCGGCACATACGTCGAGTTGGTCCAGAAGCCCTGGAGATCGGGCTGGCCATCGGGTGTGCGCGGCGCTTTGTAGGCCTTGCCGGCTGTCGCCGGCGCGTCCGCCTTGCCTGATGCCGCACTCGCGGGTGCGGTCTTGATCGCCGTGGGTTTTGCGGTAGGCTGCGTCTGACCCGCAATGGAGACCGTCGCGGTGAGCGTCAGCACGAGGGCGACCGCTCCACCACGCATGAATGAACGGGTTCGATGCCTCATCGGCTTCTCCTCTGTCACCGGCCCTGTATCACCAATCTATTTGGCCGGCTGCTTGCGCAGATGCCCATAGAGTAAGTCTTCCACGAACTCGACGCACCGGAATTCGAGAATCTGAGCGTTTCGCTCGACGTGCTTGTACAACGGCATGCTCATCTTCCAGGGTCGCGAAAATACCTTGGGATCTTCGATAGTGACTTCGTAGGTGATGGTTTCCGCGCTCCGCGGCGTGAAACGCTCGACGACGTGCAGTGCATCGCTGTGAAAATTTCCCGCACGATCGAACCAGCTCCGATCGTTAAACCCCTTCGTGTCGACGACCAGCGTTTCGCCTTCCCATCGGCCGTTCGACCATCCCATCCAGCTATCCGCGGGCGCCTCAGTCTGCTCCGCCATATAGATCGTACGGACTGCACCGGCGAACTCGTGGATGAGCATGATGTGTTTCGTGCTCTGGATGATCTGGAACGGCATGCCCTGATACGTGGAGCGCGGCACACCCGGCAGGTAGCACTTGATCTCAGGATCGAGCTTCAGCCGGTTCGCGTAGTTCTCCTGCTGCTTCGTGCGCGCCGCCGGCAGATACGGGATCTCGCCGCCTTCCACGACGCCGAGACCGGCCGGCACAGCCCCGGCGGCCCCGAGGTCGCGCACCGGACTCGGGCCCGCGGGATGCGGCTCGATGTTCCAGTTCGCGGTGTTCATCGTCTGCCAGATGCCATTCAGGTTGGGCTTGCCATCCGGCGTGCGCGGCGCACGATACGCCGGCGATGCCGGTGTCTGCGCGGCCACATTTGTCAGCACGGGCAACAGCGAGCCGGCCATCAACGCGAGAGTCGTCCCGATCAGCAACCGGTTCCGCATTATTTCGCGCCCTTCTTGAGTGCGTCTTCCGCCGCGTTCTTTTCTTCGAGCCTGGCACCAACCAACGTGTTGTAGAGGCCGAAGTTGCCTTCGTGGCATGCGTGCTCGAAGATCGGCCCGACGGTCTTCTTCATCGCCGACTCCGCGGACCACGGTCTGGTCCACATCGTCGGGTCGTCGATGGTGAACCTATATTCGATGGTGTCGTCCGAGACGCGCGTGAACCGCTCGATGACCTTCAGGTTCTCGTCAGAGCCGCGGAATGGATTCTTCGCGTTGAAGTTGGTCGTCTCGACGACGAGCGTGTCGCCGTCCCAGCGGCCCCGCGACACCCCCATCCACTGACGAATCTTCGGATCGACCAGCATACGGCCATCGCCCGTCGATGATGCTGGGGGCGACCCTGAGCGTGTCGAAGGGTCCAGCGCGATGATGCGCACGTCGTGGATCATTTCGGTGAGGATCATCACCACACCCGGCGACTGGACAATGTGGTAGTTGCTGTTGTAGCCGGCGTCCATCATCGGCGGGCCTGGGCCGGCCATGATCAAACAGCGATCGTCGAGCTGATTGCTCTCGGCCGAATCCCAGCGGCCGCCGAGCTTCTTCTGCTCTTCTCCTCGCTGGGCGGTCCGGCGCTTGCCTTGATCGGTGAGCGGCGGAATTTTGCCATCCGCCGGATCGACGATGAGTGACGTGCGCAGACTACGGACGTACAACGACTGGCTGCGATCGAGGCCGAACTGACTGAAGTCATAGTGGACGTCAGCGGTCGTGCCCGGCTCGGTCTGCGCGCTCTCACGCTGCACGGCGAGCTTGATCGCGGCTTCAGCTTCGGCGGGCGTGTAGAACGGCTTGGTCACGCCATCGGGACGTTCGAGCGGTGTGTACGTAGAGTTGGTCCAGAAGCCTTGCAGATCAGGCTGGCCATCGGCCGTGCGCGGCGCGCGATAGGTGCGCGTCTGTACGCTCGGCGTCTGCGCCGCGGGCGTCCGCGGCGCGGGTGTCTGCGCGGCCGCCACCGACGCCGCGAGAACAACCGCCGCGACCGCGCCGAGCAGCCGCCTTCGCGCTGCGCGCTTCGACGCCCAGGCTGGTTTCATTTCGCGTCTCCCCGAAGCGCGAACGCGAACAGCGAGTTGCCTGCGGCAATCGTGACGTACTGCTTGCCGTTCACCGAGTAACTCATCGGACCTGCGTTCACCTGACCACCAAGGGCCGCTTTCCACAGCAGCGCACCTGTACGCGCATCCAACGCCAGAAAGTATCCTTCCTTGCCGCCGCTGAATACGACATCACCGGCGCTGGACAACACGCCGGCCCAGGTGATGTCGGCCATCTTGTACTCCCACTTCGGTTCGAGCGTGCTCGGATCGTAGGCGCGCACGACGCCGTACGCCTCGTCTTCGTTGTTCAGGAAATTCTGCAGATTGATCTGCCCCATCGTCGTCTGACGCGGGTTGATCCCGTTGGCGCGCGGGAACTCGCCTTCCACGGCGACGGTGCTCGAGTTCTCGAAGTGCGCCACGTAGTACAGGCCCGTGCGCGGACTGAACGACGGCGGCGCCCAATTGGTGGCACCGTGCACGTGCGGACGGATGACGGTGCCTGCTTTGCTCGGCACCATGCCCGGGACACGCTGCACGCGGCCTTTGCTGTCGAAACCGTCCGCCCAGTTCACCTTCACATACGCCCTGCCATGCAGGAACTCGCCGCTGACGCGATCGAGCACGTACATCAGCCCGTTGCGATTCGCCCAGAGCATCACTTTGCGAGGCTTGCCACGGAACTGAATGTCGGCGAGCACGGGCACCTGCGTCGAGTCGTAATCGAGCTCGTCATGCGGTGTGAACTGGTAGTGCCACTTCAGTTTCCCGGTGTCCACATCGAGGGCGACAACTGAGTCGCTGTAGAGATTGTCGCCAAGTCGCGAGCGGCCGTCCCAGTCAGGCGCCGGGTTGCCGGTGCCGAAGAACGCAAGATTCGTCTCCGCGTCGTACGCCCCCGCGTTCCAGACACCAACGCCGCCCGTCATCCACGAGTTGCCCGACCACGTGTCGTTGCCGGGCTCTCCTGGACCAGGAATCGTGTAGAAGCGCCACAATTCCTTGCCCGTCTTCGCGTCGAAGGCCGCGATCTGTCCGCGGATCGGCCCGTCTCCGCCCGCGGTGCCGATGATCACTTTATCCTTCACGACGAGCGGCGACATCGTGATCGAGTAGCGATCTTTCGCGCTCGCGACTTCCTTGTTCCACAGAATCTCGCCGGTCTTCGCATCGAGCGCGACGAGGTGCGCATCGATCGTGCCCATATAAAGCGTGTCGCCAAGAATCGCGAGCCCGCGATTCACCCGGCCGCAGCACGTGCGCGCCTCCGGGGCCGGTGCATACGTCGTCGTCCAGAAAGGGCGGCCCGTTTCGGCATCCAACGCAACGACGTCGTTGGGCGCCTGGACCGTGTAGAGCACGCCATCGACGACGAGCGCGGTGGCCTCGAACTTCTCGAGCGACCGCGCCTGCCAGATCCACTGCAGCTCGAGATTCTTCGCGTTCGCTGTATTGATCTGCGTCAGCGGACTGTATCGCTGGTTCAACGGCGTGCCCGAGTACGAGAGCCAGTTCTGCGGCTCGCGATCGGCGTGCAGAATTCGCTCGAAGGTGACCTGCGCCTGCAAGGACGCGACCGCGACAATCGCCGCGACGATGGCGAAGAGACCTGTTCGTCGAGTCATGGAGTGGGCCTGCCCTTCAACGACACCAGATAGCTGACGACGTCGGCGAGTTCCTGCGTATTGAAGGTGCTCTTGAACGACGGCATCGGCGACGGAATGAAGCCGGACTCTTTCAGGTTCGTCTTGCTGAACGATCGCAGCTGCTCTTGCATGTCGATCATCTGCACGGTGTAGGTGTCGATGTTCAACAGCCGGCCGGTCACGGTCGCGCCATCCTTCGTGACGACGCGATAGAAGCGTCCGGTCGGCAGTACTTCCGCGGCGGGATCGATGAGCGAGCGCTCGAGATCCGCCGAGCGGCGCTGCTGCCCGATGCGCGTCAGATCAGGTCCAATCCGCGAGCCGACACCGTTGGCTCGGTGACACTTCAAGCAGCCGCCCTTCCCTTCGAAGAGCGCTTTGCCTCGCGCAACGTCACCGACCGCGGTCGCGCTGGTCCTGGTTGCGGCGGTCGAACGCAGGTAGGCGACGACCCGCTTTGCCTGCTCGTCGGACATGTTCGTCGCGGGCATTGGTGTGCCGGGCACACCCTTTTGAATGATCCTGACGAGATCCTCGTCGCTCTTCGCGGTCTTGAAAATGCCGCGACCGAGATCGATTCCCGGAATCTCGTTGCCGTCTGGACCGTGGCAGTTCGCGCAGCTCTGTCGAAACACGCGTCCGCCGTCCTCGATGTCAGAAGCGGTCTCGTGTTGGGCGGACGCGCGTAAGTCAAAATGCGAAATGCAAAAGGCAAACAATGCAAAAAGAACGAATCCCCCCATGGCTCGGTGTCTCATTTGACGCTCTAGTTCTCCGGATTCGCCCCACCGCGGCCGCCGCCAGGTGCGCCACCGCGACCACCGCGCCCACCGCGGCCCGTGTCGGGCGGTGGGAACGCGAACGCGACGAGCTGCGCGCCGGCCGTCGCAGTGCCTCGCGCGCCGACGACGATGAACTGACGGCCGTTGTGCATGTAGCTCATGGGCAGACTGACCTGCGGACCAGGAAGCGGCGTCTGCCAGATCTCTTCACCGGTTGCCTTGTCGTAGGCGTGGAAGACTGCTTGTCCGCCAGAACCCTCGCCCGCGAACACCAGCGTCTTGGTGACCATGATGCCCGCCTGCGATGGACTGCCGGTCTTCGGAATGGTCAACCCTTTCAGTGCCGGGTTGTTCTTCACCGAGGGCGGCGTGTCGCCGTTCGGGATCTGCCACGCGATCTCACCCCGGTTCATGTTGTACGCGGTGATGCGGCCGTACGGCGGCTTCAGCAGTCGCAGGCCCTGAATCGTCGGCAGCGTTCCACCGAACGTGTAGTCGGTGTCCACGCCGCTCGTCGTTGGATCGGTGTTCGGTGTCAGTCCGATCACACCAGGCGTCGTCGTCGAACCGACATAGACGAATCCGGTCTCGGGATCGGCTGCACCGCCCGGCCAGTTCGCCCCGCCACCAAGGCCCGGCGCGACGATCGTCCCGCGATTGCCGTTCGGCACGACCACAGTGCCAGGCGTGTAGATCGGACCGGTCTTATAGTTCTTGATCGCTTCAATCGCCTCTGCGCGCAACGCCGGCGTAAAGTCGATCAAATCGTCGATGGTGACGCCCTGTAGGTCGAACCCCGGCGGCTTGTTCGGGAAGGGCTGCGTCGGTGACGTCCATTCCTTCGGCACATCGGTCTGCGGTACGGGCTTCTCTGTCCATCCGAACACCGGCCGTCCATTCGTGCGGTCGAACACGTAGGCAAACGCCTGCTTGGTGAGCTGCACGACGGCGCGCACCGGCTTTCCGTCCACGCTGAGATTTAACAGGATCGGATGCGGCGGCATGTCGTAGTCCCAGATGTCGTGATGCACGAGCTGCTGGTACCAGATCATTTTGCCGGTCTTGATATCGAGGCATACCAGCGAGTCGGAGAACAGATTGTTCCCCGGACGATGGCCGCCATAGACATCGTTCGTCGCCGATTCGATCGAGAGGTACACGTAACCAAGCTGCGGGTCGGCCGAGAACGGGCCCCACACGCCGGCATTACCCGTGTACTGCTGCGAGTCGCCCTTCCACGTCTCCGAGCCCGCCTCACCTTCACGCGGGATGGTGTGAAACGTCCAGATCTTTCGCCCGGTGCGGACGTCGAAGGCCATGATGTCGCCCTTGACGTTCGAGCGGTTGACGCGGCCGCCAGGCGTCAGCGCCGGTCCCACGACGATCACGTCGTTCGAGATCACCGGTGGTGAGCTGTTGCCGATGCGGCCGGTCGGATCGAGTGGCACATCGAGATCGAGCTGCTTGAACAGATCAACGGTACCACTCTGCCCGAAGCCGGTAATCGGCTGACCCGTTTTCGCGTTCAGCGAGACGAGGTTGAACCCGGGTGTTACGAGCACGATGCGCTCATCGCCGCGCCCGTCCGTCCAGTACGCGACGCCGCGATGCACTTTGCGCGGCGCGGCATCGAAGCGCGCGCCCTCCTCAGGACGCCACACCCACAGTGTCTCGCCCGTACCCGCGTTCGCGGCGACGACGGTGCGCCGCTGCCCGGCGGTGAAGTAGAGAACACCGTTCACCATCAACGGAGTGGTTTCTGTGGTCACTGTCTCAGCCGGCGTGCCGAAGTTGTCAAACTTCCACGTCCACGCCACCTGCAGGTTCTTGACGTTATCTTTCGTGACCTGATCGAGGGATGAATATCGCGTGCTGCCCTCGTCGGCGGAGTAGGCGCGCCATTGACCACTGCTCATGCCGTTCTGGCCGGCGCCCACGAGTGGCCACAGCGCGATCACGAGCAGAAGCCCACCAAACGCGTATCGCCGCGACTGCATCATCAGTATCCCTCCCTGAACGGTGCCGGAATGTTGCGCCGGGACCGGCGCGTCAGTCAAACCCTCGCGGCGCCGGACGCGCGGCGGCGCTGGCCTCGCCCGATCGCCAGTTTTTTTTGACCGCCAGGCGCTCCTGCGAGCGCGTGGATTTGGGTTCCCAGTCCGTGTCCTCGCCCAATACCGGATCGAAATAGTTGATGTACCCGCCCGGGTTGGCCCTGAACGACTCGAGCGTTTTGCCGCGGTGCGTCGTGCCCAGGAAGTCGTTTCGTCCCCCGCGCTCGTCGCTGCTGGTGAAATACAGCGGCAACACGAAATTGCTTACCCCGATCCCGTCAATCACGTAGCTTTCGCTCTGCACCGCGTCACACATCTCAAACCAGTGATAGACGTCGCGATCCTCTGCCGGATGCGGCCCCTGCGTCCCCTCTTGCCCTCGAGGCGCAGTTGCGCGCCAAACACTCCTTGTCATCGGGGCTAACGAAACCCAGGGGCACAAACGAACTGGACAGTATGCGAAACCCGGATAGGATGTCCACGCCTCTCGACTCGCTCGGGGCGCCCTGAGCCATCGTCGGAGGGGCGGAGGCGCTCATGTCGTATGCAACGACGGTTATCGCGGTAGTCGCGGTCGCGCTCGGCCTGTCGTCTCACCTCGCCGCTCAGGGACTGGTGATGCAACGGAACCTGTCACTCGCGTTGGCCAAGGCGATTGCCGAAGCCACGCTCGCGGAGTGCCAGTCGAAAGGTTTCCACACGGCAGCGGCAGTCGTGGACCGCGCCGGTCAAGTGCTGGTGATTCTCAGAGACGAACAAGGCTCGGCACAGATGGCCGAGATGGCGCGACGAAAAGCCTACACGGCGCGAATGTTCCGGATGCCAACCGCCGAATTTCAAAAACGTACTGCGACCGATCCGAGCCTTTTGCCGCAACGGGATGTGCAGGACATCCTCGCATTGGGTGGCGGCATGCCCATTCAGGTCGCGGGCGAGGTAATCGGCGGGGTGGGCAGCTCAGGCTCGAGCCAGGAGACAGACGAGGGTTGCGCCAAAGCTGGACTGGCCAAAGTTGCGGACATACTGAAGTAGGGCGACGCATGCGTCGCCTTAACGGACACGGGATGCTTCTTGCATCGCAAGAGCCTGGGAGATCACCAATGCGCACAACCCTCCTGACGGCGTTGATCGCGAGCACCTGTCTCTGGCCCGCTTTCGTACACGCACAAACAGGGTCGGGTGGGGGGATGCGGGGCGCGTCTCCCACAACACGTGGTTCCTCAGGCGCGACGGTCCGTCCCGGTCCGCCGCGATCCCCTGGCCGCTCGGCGATCTCGGCGCGACCGATCGTGCCGCCCGCACCGCCATCGGCGCCACCCATTGGTCCGTACGCGTCGCCATCGGCGCTCGATCGCGGGGACATCTTCCGGGTGGGCCCGAGAACATACGCACCGCAGTTCAGCCGATCGCGCGGGTTCTACTACGGCGCGTATGGTTACGGCGGTGGCTCGGGATACATCACCGATCCATTTGGCTATATCGGCCAACCGGATTCCTCGTCACCGGCTGTCGACCGCTATATGCGGGAAGGTGAAAACCAGGAAGGCTATCTGCGTCTCGAGGTTCAACCCGAGAGCGCACAGGTGTTCGTGGATGGCCTCTATGCAGGTACCGTCTCTGACTTCCGTCGCAGCGGCGGCGGAACACTCGACTCCGGACCACATCGTATTGAATTCAGGGCCGAGGGATACGACTCGCAGAGCGTCGAGTTGCGGATTCGTGCGAACGACGTGCTGTCGTATCGAGGCACGCTCACCCGACGCGACGAACGTCCGGAACTTCGCGCCGAAGCCGGACCACCGAAGACGTTCTATGTGATTCCGCGCTGCTACGCGGGGACCTCACGGCCGCGCGCGGACCAGCTGCCAGTGGGATGCAACGTGAAGGACGTTCGGGAGGTTCCGCCGGTTATCGCGCCCGGCGCCCCGCCCCCTCCGGCCGCCCGTTCTGTTCGCTAGAACGGGTCCTCCGAAGCGCGTCGCCGCTTGCGTAGAAAGACTAAGGCAAGACGAAGCGCGCAGCGGCGACGATGACCGATGAGCCCTCCGCGGTCGCCGAGTAGTACGACAGAAATCGCCTCGGCTCAGGTGCGTCGTAGTGCTCCAGATTCCGTGCCCACCGATACGCGATCGTCTGGTATCGCAGTTCGACCTCGATGGTGAGCGGTCCGCTCACGGTGACAGGGACGCGATAGCGTACGCGATCACCGCCCCCTTCGAAATCCGCATCGGCCTTCGCGTGACCAAACACGCCGATCTCCGCAGGCGCGGTGGCCTTGTCGAACCCGCGTGGCAACAAGCGATTGTCCTTCAAGTACTGCGTGGCGTTCAGCAACCCTGTCGTCACCGCGCCGTTCACGTCACCGAGGATCGATTCGTAGATTTGCACCTGGTCGGGGGCGCTGATCTCGTCGTAGTGCGGCTCGAAGCGCGGCGCGTCCGTGTCATTGTCGTTGCCCGCGATCGATCCCGCGCTGTTGAACGCCCCCGACTCGAACACGCGCTCGCCACGCTCGTTTTTCACGGTAACGTGGAGCCACAACCGACGCGAGGGATACCCGGTCGGCAGCTTGTGCCCAGTGAGGTTGCGGATGTCCACATCGAACGCGAGTATGTTCGCGACCAGCGTGGGCTTCGACAGCGTCAGCTCCGCAGTGTCGCGTTGCAACTGGCGGATCGTGGCATTCGCCGTCGCCTCGAGCTCGGATGGGAGTGCCATCACACCGAGCTCATGACGATAGCGATTGAGCAGGCGGACCATGAAGGCATTACCGCCGACAAACACGTGCCGCGCCAGAGAGTCTCGCGTGTCGCCGAGCACCGATGCGGCGCGGATCGGCCCAGCAACCGCCGGCATGTGACACGACTGACAGCTTCGCTCCTCGCGAGGGAAGTCGCTATGCCGCCACTCCTGATAATTCATTTGCTCAGGTAACGACCCCACGACCTGCCCATTCGGTCCCAGGGCGGTGGTGATGAGCGTGTGACATGTCGCGCACAGCTCGGACTGTCGGATATGCGGCGCTTCCTCCTGCGCAAACCCACTCACCGACCGCATGATCGTCTTGCGTCCCGCATCCACGCGATACGGCCCGAAGATCGGCCGCACGCCGGAATCCGGCGTCGGTTCGATCACGAATCCGCCGTTGAAGCTCTCGCGCGTACCGAGATGCTCTTTCGAGATCTGATGGCAGACGGAGCAGGACACGCCATCGGCCGCGAGACGCCGCAGTTCGGTGTGCGTTGACTGCCTCGCCGAAACCGAAGGCGAAGGCGAAGGCGCGAGCGGCAGATGAGCGAACACTTCTCCGCGTCCTCCACCCTCGCGGGCAATCCGCGTCGCCATCGGCATGTGACAGCCGGCGCACTCGTCCTGGATTGCAGCGGAGTGTGTGGGGTGATCCATCGTTTCGCGCCGTACGCCTGCCTGCCAGTACGGATCGCGTGCCGAGTTGGCCATCATCGTTGAGCGCCACGTCGCCCCGATCGACACATCCTCGCCCGACGGCGTGATCAGGTTGTTATGGCAGGCCATGCAGTTCTCGGAGTGCGAGAACAGGGTTAGATTCGGTTTGCCCTTGGGTGTGCCGGTTCTGGTGGGCAGTTCCTTCGCGCTTACCAGCACGATCGACAGGAGCCAGAGTGTGAGCGCCAGTCGCAAAGCCCTGCGCTGAGCGAGCGCAGCGAGTCGAAGGGTCATTTCCAGAACTCGAGGAGTCCGCCGTCGAACCAGTCCCACAGGAAATACGTGAGCACTTGTGGCTTGCGCTCGTCCCGTTCGTTCATCGGGACGCGTACGCCGACGCTGAACAGGATGTGCTGCAACTTGCTCAGCGAAATCTGCATCTGGGGAACGAGATCCCATTCAGTGGGGCTGCGCTCCGGCTTCGCGGCGAGCACTTCGAGCATCGGTGTCCAGGCGCGTCCGAATCCTCGATCCTGCGTGACGGTGTATCCGAGAGCAGTGCGCACGAAGCCCTCGTTCTGACCACGCGTTCGATTCAATGCGACCTCATAGCCGACGTGCGTCTGCACGAAGGCACTCGTGCCGACCATCTGCCCCCACATCGCAAACGGCTCGACGATCGTGAAGCCGTTGCCGAAGCCAAGTTCCTCTTTGCCTGTCGGCACGGTGACAGCGCCGCCGGCGGCAAAGATGCTGCCGCGATCGAAGCGGGCGTAGAGCGTTCGGCGCAGCGCGAGCTCGACATCGCCAAGCCCGCCAGTCCATGCACTGCCCGGTTCGGCCTGCTGCACTCCGAACGGCGCCTTGACCTCGTACTGCCAGCGCGCGCCGATGCGGTGCTCGTAGACGAGCTCATTCATCACGCCCTGCGCACCTGAGGTGGTCACGCCGGTGGTCCAGACAGTCTCGTTTTCAGGAAAGGCTTTCTCGGTGAACAAGGCCCGCGGCAGGTTCAGGTCGCCGCGCGGCCAGGCCGGATCGTCGCAGAAGGTCCACAGATATCTGACGGCCCGCTCGATCTGATCGTCCGACAGCGCGTCGCCGAATGCCGGCATGCGACGATCCAGCGCGCGCACGGGACCGCCACGATGCGCCACGGCCATCCAGTCGCCTAGTGGCTCGACGGTGTTGGTCGCGCAGTCAGTGAAGTCGGGAAAGCCGTGACCGTTGACAAGCGGCAGGTCGAAGCCGACAACGGCCGACGGCGAGCCCTTGCCGTCCATGCCGTGGCACGTCGCACACGCCGCGACGAAGATCTGCTCGCCGCTTGCGTTCGCGGGCAGCGCCGCATCAAGCGACGAGGATTGGGCGGCGAGCGCAGGCCCCTGTGCGCTAAACGCGACGAGCAGCGCACACACGATGATCGGCAGCGTCGACCGTGCGACCACGGCCGAACGCTACCAGCAACGATTGTGAACGCGAAGCTTGAGAAAGAATCTGAGACTCAAACTCAGATTGGTTGGTGGTTAGTGGTGGGTGGTTCGTAGGTAAGAGCTCTGTGATCGCTACCACCAACTACCAGCCACCAACTACTAACGAGGTTGAGGCACGATGCGGATGTACGGCAGCGGCGACTTCCATCCATCCGGGTACGCCTTCTTCGCATCCTCGTCCGAGACCGCCGGCAGGATGATCACGTCCTCACCCTGTTTCCAGTTCGCCGGCGTCGCCACTTTTTTCGCCGCCGTCAGCCGGCACGAGTCGAGCAGCCGCAGGATCTCGTCGAAGTTGCGTCCCGTGCTCATCGGATAGGTCAGCATCGCCTTGATCTTCTTGTCCGGGCCGATGATGAATACCGAGCGCGCGGTCGCATTGTCCGCCGCCGTGCGACCCTCACTGGTATCCCCGGCACTTGCCGGCAGCATGTCGTACGCCTTCACGACATTCAGCTGCGGATCGCCGATGAGCGGGTAGTTGACGGCATGCCCTTGCGAGGACTCGATGTCCTTCGACCACTTCTGGTGATTGCTGACACCGTCCACACTGATGCCGAGGATCTTGGTGTTCCGCTTGTCGAACTCCGGCTTGATGCGAGCCATGTAGCCGAGCTCGGTCGTACACACGGGCGTGAAATCCTTTGGATGTGAGAACAGGACCGCCCAGCCATCACCGATCCACTGGTGAAAGTTGATTGTGCCTTCCGTCGACTCGGCCGTGAAATCCGGCGCGACATCGTTGATTCTCAGCGACATGAACAGCCTCCTCTAATGCCGGTTGCCTGTGCAAACCTGTAGGGTAGCACTCTCGCGTTACGGCGCGTCCGCACTGCGGACGAAGGCCACCACGTCGGCGGCGAATCGTTCGGGCTCTTCCCAATGCGGACAGTGTCCCGTGCCGCTATAAACCGTGAGACGCGAGCGCGCAATCGCGCGGTTCAGCCGGTCCTGTTCGGCGCGCGCCGTAAACGCATCGCGGTCGCCCCAGACCAGCAGCGTCGGAACCGCGACGTCGGTGAGCCGGTCCGAGAAGTCGACCGTCAGATACGGTTCGAGTGCCGCCTTCCACACACGAGCGGGAACCTTCAGGCTCTCGTTCACAATCCGTTCGAAGAAGTCGGAGGGCACCGGTCTCACCAGCGTGCTTTGCTGAAACTCGCGGACCACTGTCACGTCGAGTGGATCCGTGAACGCGCTCACCGTCTTGAAGAACTCACGTATCGGCTCATTGTGCGGCGACGGGAAGAATGCCCCTTCGAGCACGAGCGCGCGTGTGCGCGACGGATAGTCGATCGCAAACCGCTGGGCCACTGTGGATCCCATCGAATGGCCGACGATCACCGCCGACTCGATCCGCATCGTGTCGAGGAACGCGGCCAGGTCAGCCGCAAAGTGCGACGACGTATAGCCCGTGTCCGGCTTGCCCGAGTCGCCATGTCCGCGGTGTGTCACCGCGAATACGTGGAATGACGAGGGCAGCAGCGGCAGGATGCGGTCATAGGAATGCCGCGAATCGCTGTAGCCGTGCAGCAGCACCACAGGCGTGCCGCGCGGATCGCCGCGCTCGACATAGTTCAGGCGGACGCCGGTCGGCAGGGTGACATTCCAATCGTCGCGATCCGCCTTCGCGTCCACGACGCTTCGGCCGGACAAGTCGTTGGTCATGATTCTCGACGAGGTCAGCGTGACGTCGGCGCGCGTCCAGGCACGATCGAAGCGCCGCTGAACGTCCGCCGCTTCCTCTCCACGATGTTGCGCGCGCAGACTCTCGCGCAATCCGAACAGCGACCAGCCGTTCTCGCGGAAACGCTGCAGGTCTTCGCGATACACGACTTCGGCCTCTACCGCGCGCCCAGTCTCGAGCAGCATCGCGCCGAGGACTTGGCGCGGCGGGTGGTGCCACACCGGCGGCTCGCTGTACGGCATGCCATCTTCGATAGCCACCGCTTCGCGCAGCACTGCAATGGCGGCGCCGGCATCTCCCCCGCGCAAGGTCAACTCGCCCTCGAGGATGCGCGACGCGATCTGCAGGTTCGTCAGCAGCGGCAGATCCTTCAGCCTCGTCTCAAACGCCTCGTGCTTCATCGTCGTCTTGACGGCGGTGAGCTCAGCGCCGGCGCGATCGAGTTGGCCGCGGGCGACGAACGCAAGTCCGCGGCCGTAGTGCCAGATGCCAATGGCATAGGGCTCGTGTGAGGGCGGCTTCGGCTCGGTCAGCACATCCTGCCAGCGACCGAAGCGCGCGTACGCAAGCATTGGCGTCACCGGGAAATCCGCCGTCCACGACAGCGCTCCCGCATGATGGTGTGGCACCTTTGCCGCTACCTTGCGCGCGGCGTCAATGGCCACTGCACCGCGGCCTTCCAGCGTCGCGGCCGCCCAGAGGAAGTGCAGGTTGTGCGGGTAGTAGCTGACCGGATACAGCCCCTGCGCCTGGCACTGTGCGAGGTAGTCCTCGTCGGCCAGAATCGCGCGTTCATTCGCATCGGCGGCATCTGCATATCGACCGACCCGAATGTAGATGTGCGCCGGCATGTGGACTACATGGCCGGCCGCCGGCATCAATGAACCCAGTCGATCCGCACTACGCTCGGCACGATCGGGATCATTCGACGCCTCGACGAGGTGAATGTGGTAGTGCAGCGCACCGGCGTGATCGGGATAGCGCGCGATCGTGCGCTCGAGCGTGTCGAGAATGCGCGCCGTCTCCGGCTTCGCCGTGCCATCCTTCTGCCAGTAATCCCATGGCATCGTGTTCATCGCCGCGTCGGCATACAGCGTCTGAACGTCCGGGTCGTCCGGATACTGCCCTGCCACGTTCTGCATGGCTGCGGCATACGCGCGATCCAGTGCCGGCCGATCGCCCGCACCTTCCGGTGCGTAGCGAGACGCCAGTGCCTCGATCAGCGACCGCTCGCGGGGAGTGACTCGCGGCGCCGCGGCACGCGCGGCCTGGATCGCTGCGTACGCCGCGCGGCCGCTGTCGGCCGTCATCGGCGCGTTGAGATTTGGGCCGAGCGCGAGAGCCTGGCCCCAATACGCCATCGCCAGGGACCGATCGAGCCGCGCGGCCTCACGGAACGCGCGGATCGACTCAGCGTGATTGAACGCATACAACAGGCGCATGCCCTGATCGAAGAAGCGCTGGGCGCGCGGCATTGCTGTTGAGACGGGCACGTGCAGCGTCCCCAGGCCGCTCAGCTCGGGTGCAAGTGCTTCGGTCTCGCGAGCCAGTGGTGCCGGTGCGCCCGCGACGGAGACGCCGCACAACCCGATAGCGGCTACCACGAAGAGCGCTCGCCTCGCCGAATTCAACGTCAACATCTCAGTGCTCCCCCGCGCGTGCGCGGCGCTTACTTTCGTGCGACCTTTTGGGCCACGGCGATTTGGTTGTCAACGCCGAAGACGCCGAACACTTCGCGCGCCCTCACTCCCGCAATCTGCTTGTCCGCGTCGCTATCAACCACGCCGTAGAGCGTCGTCTGTCCATGACGCACGACGATGTGAATCGAGTAGAGGCCGAGCGGTTGATACATGAATCCCCAGCGGCGAGCTTCGTGGATCTCGCGACGCACGGTGACGTCGCCACCCGACGCGTACCTCGACAGAAACGCGTCCGTGTAGATGCGATAGAACGTTGTCCATCGGATGCGCTCATCCTCCTGCGAGGACGGCAGCACCTCGAGCCGATTGGCCACTTCGTCCACGCCAGCCGTCCGTTTGGCCGCCGTCTCCGCCGCGTATCGCAGGCTGCCGCTGATCGCGTATCCGTTCAGCGTCACGACACCGCGCTCGATCTGGAACGACATGTAGTCGAACACGCCGTAGTACGGCAGGCGCTCGAGCGCATGCCGCAGCGCGCGAGTCGTCTCCTCGCGGGGTACTGTCTCCGCCGCTGTGCCGGCCGTCATCAGCACAACACCAGTCAGACCGGCTCCGATCAACAGATCTCGAGTCAGCCGCCTTGCTGCCGTGAATCGCATCACCGACCTCCTTCTGCACACTTGATGGCATGAACGAGCGCGTGATCCTCGCGTGCGGATTCATCCACGACGCAGCCCACACACGGCTCGCCGAGCACCACACGGCCGTCGAGATCGAGCGTGACCAGGTCGCAGCCAAACAGGCGCGTCCCGCCAAGGTCGGTCGTGTAGACAATGGTCAGCTCGCGCGTTTCGGGATCCCACGACACGCGCTCCAGTTCGCCGCGAACGGAATGAATGCCAAAGGGCACGGCGGCCCAGTGGCGCTTGAGCGCCTCGATCCGGTTGTCATGCCAAAGAACGGATTCATGAGATCGAGTGCCGAACCGGGTGGTGTCGCGATACAGGGCGAGCAACGTCTCGTAGTCGCCTTGGTTCCAACATGACAGCCACAACTCCGCCCACCGGATCGCTTGCCTTCGGGTGAACATGGGCTCTTCTCGCTTTCGTTGCCGCGGTGTCTCGGAGGCCAGGCCCCGGGCCAGCCCCCCACCTGATTCAGGTCAAGGAATGCGGCACGACAGAGGGGACAGCGATGTGTGTGCCAGCCGGCAAGTTGTCGGTCGATCAAGCCGGCAAGCCGCGTGAGATCAAGTAATTGGACTAATAAAGGAGGGCGCCGGCGACGAACGACCGCAACCGATGGCCCTGCGTAGATATCACCACCGGTGCCGAGATATCAGCACGCCTAGTCGTGAATGGGCTGGATGCCGAGCTTTCTCATACGCGACCAGACGGTCGATCGACGCATGCCCAGCAGTTTGGCGGCACCCTGTGGACCGGCCAGCACGCCGCCCGTCTCGGTCAGGGCGCGCAGGATGTGCTGCCGCTCCACGTCTTCGAGCGTCGGGAATGCGCCGCTGTCGCGCCGGTCGCGGCCAATCGCGCCGAGGTGGGCTTCGAGAATCGTCGGGCCGTCGCAAAGAATCACCGCGCGTTCGAGCACGTTGGCCAGCTCTCTCACATTGCCGGGCCATTCGTAGGTGGTCAAGCGCGCCATCGCACTGCCGTCGATGCCGCGCACCGGTTTGCCCATGCGGCGGGCAAACTCCATAGCGAAGTGCGTCGCCAGGAGCGGCACGTCCGGTTTGCGCTCGCGCAGTGCCGGCAGATGGATCGGAAAGATGTTGAGTCGATAGAAGAGGTCCGATCGGAAGCGGCCGCGTGCAACTTCCTCTTCGACATTGCGGTTCGTGGCCGCAATCACTCGCACGTTGACTTTAGTGGGTCGCGTGCTGCCGAGCCGTTCGAACTCCTGCTCTTGCAGTACGCGCAGCAGTTTCACCTGCACCTCCGCCGATAGCTCCCCGACTTCGTCGAGAAAGATCGTTCCGTTGTGCGCCAACTCGAAGCGGCCTTTCTTCTGCTGGACCGCGCCGGTGAACGCGCCACGCTCGTGACCAAACAGTTCGCTCTCGGCCAGGCTCGCCGGCAACGCCGCGCAGTTCACTTTGACCATCACGCCGTGCCGCCGGCGACTGAGATTGTGAATGGCTCGCGCCGTCAATTCTTTTCCGGTTCCGGTCTCGCCGAGCACGAGCACCGTGGACTCGGTGTTGGCCACCATCCCGATCGCCTTGAACACCTTGCGCATCGCCGGTGATTCGCCAACAACCTCGCCATAGCTGCGCTCCACGCTGATCTCTTCGCGCAGGTAGATGTTCTGCGATTCGAGCTCCTCGGCGCGTTTGCGATCGGTGACGTCTCGAGCGATGAAGGCCACGGCGGGGTGGCCATCCACCAGGACTCCGAGCAGTCCGGTGCGTCCTTCGAACCACCGCTCTCCAGCCAGTACGTGCAGCGAGTACTCCAAGGTCTGGCTGGTCCGCGCTTCGAGTGTCTGCTGCACCAGACGGAGATGTGCGTCCGCGATCGGCGCGGGCAGGATGTCGTGAAAACGCTGGCCCTTCATCTCTTCGGCCGCGCGATACAGCAGATCCTCACGCGACGTCAGGATCTCGACGTACCGGCCTTCGCCGTTGACGACGAAGACCAGGTCGGGAAGCGCGTTGAGGATGGCGGCCAGACGGTTCTCGCTGCGTTCGAGATCCGCGGTGCGCGCCATGACGCGATCCTCGAGCTCATTGGCATAGCGCTCCACTCGTTCACGAAGCTGTGCCTGACGGATCGCCACGGCAAGCGTGCTGGCCACTTCCTGCGCGATCTCGATGGAGCGTCGATCGAAGGTGTGCTCATCTGACGAGGTCACGTTCAGCACGCCGATCAAATCGGCGTCGGCGAGCAGCGGCACGTGCATCGTTGACGAGCGGCTGGCCACCAGCGTGTCGCTCAGATGATGCGGCGGGCCGAGACTGCGCAAGCTCCCGACCAGCCCCGCCTGCAGCTCCTCGCGCACGCCAAAGGCTTCGATCGGCACGACCGCGCCATCAATCGGCTGCACCTCTCCCGCGGCGTCCCCGGGGGCCCACGAGGCGATGATCGTCCCCGTGCCGCGCGGGAGGTCGAACACGGCGACGCTGGCGCGGCTGCACGGAATCAGCTCCTGCAGGTGGCGCAATGTCGCTTCGGCGATTTGTTGCGGCGACCGCGTGCCGAGGATGTCGAGGTGGATGTCGTGGAGTACCTGCAGGCGCCGATTGTATTGGCGCAGCGCCTGGCTGGCTCGCTCACGTTCCGTGACGTCGCGCTGAATACCGAAATGGCCGGTAATCCGGCCGGCCGCATCGTAGAAACAGAGGTAGTCGCCCTCGATCCTGATCGGCGTTCCGTCCACTCGCCGTTCGTCGGTCTCGACGTGCAGGCGACCGCGGTCGAAAAATTCGCGCCACACGCGACGGCCATGTGCCAGATCGTGGCGAAAGAGATCTTTGGGCGTCGTCCCCAGAAACGACTCGCGCGTCGCGCCGTACTGCGCGAGCATCGCGTCATTCACTTTTGTCACGCGCTGGTGCTCGAAGACGTAGTCGAGCACGCGCTCCTTGTCGACCGAGTCGTCCCATACCACGGGCTCATCGATCATCATGAAGAAGAAGCCGTCGAGCGACTGCGAAAAGAAGAGCTCGAGGCGATCGTCCGCGTTCATCGTCATCGCGTGAGCGCCCATAGTATGACCGTTTACAATGGACCGGTGGCGATGCCCAAGGTCAACGATTTCCGCTCGATCGTGCAGGGAGTCGAACAAGCTGAAGCGCATGGTGACCATGTCACGGCCGAACGGCTGTTACGCCAAGCGCTTGCTCTGCAGGAGGCGACCGTCGGCCCGAATCATCCGGACGTCGCCAACATCCTCAACAACCTGGCGATTGTCTGCGAACTCAACGGCAAGCTGACCGACGCAGAGGCGTGCTACCGGCGCGCCTACGCTATTGCCACGTCGAGCTTGCCCGCCAACGATCCGTTCGTCACGACGAGCCTGGAGAACCTCGAGCAGTTTTGTATGGCCCGCGGCGTCGCCTTGAAGGAGACGCCGCCAGTCGCTTCGTCGCCTGCGCCAACGGCGTTGTTTGCGCCGGCACCATCTGCCTCATCGGTGCCACTCCCGTCGGCTTCATCGGTGCCGCCACCGTCGGCTTCATCGGTGCCGCCACCGGCCGCTTCATCGATGCCGCGACCGACGGCTTCATCGGCGCCGCCGCCACGGCCTACCGCACCACCATCCGGCGCAGGGCCACCGAAGCCCACCGCGCCGAGAGCCGCCGCGCCGCCGCGACCGGCACCGCCACCGTCGCTTGACGACTTTCCATTGCGCTCGTCATCCGCGATACCGGTAACACCGCGAACGCTCGGCGCGCCAGCGGCGACTCGTGAGCCGTCACGCGTACCAGCCATCGCAGCCACGCTCGCGGTGCTATTTCTGCTGCTCGTCGCCGGATGGTACGTGCTCAATTCGAATCGGTCACGGGAACGCACCGCGTCAACGACCGCGCCGTCGACAAGTGCGCCGCCGCTGCCATCAACAGGTGCGGTACCACCAGCTGCGTCATCGCAAGCGCCACCGCCTGCATCATCGCAGGCGCCACCGCCTGCGTCATCGCAGGCGCCACCGCCTGCGCCGGCAGGATCCGCACCACAGCCCCAGCCCGCGCCCGCCGAAACAGCAGCCGCGGCTCCGGTGTCCGAGCCCGTCGCGCCGCCGCCATCGCCGGCGCCGGCGGATCCCGAACCCGCCGCTCGCGAACGCCCGGCCGCAACGACTCGCAAATCACCGACCACGGTATTGACTGCCGAAGTGTGCCGAAGCCTGACCCGGACCGGCGCGTGGACCTGCGCCCCCGCGACCGGCGCGCAAGATCCCGGCGTCATGTACTTCTACACGCGCGTCGCGTCGCCACGCGACACCACCATTGAGCATCGCTGGTACCGTGACGAGAGACTCGAGCAGACGGTCCCGCTTCGCATCCGCGCGAATCCGAGCGGCTTCCGTACCTACAGCCAGACTCGCATCAGCGCCAACCGCGCAGGTAAATGGAAGGTCGAGGTGCGATCGCAGGACGGCGAACTGCTCGACGAGAAGACCTTCGCCGTTCGCTGACCTACGGCACTTTGTCGAGGCCTTCGGTCAATTCGATGTACGTTCCCCACGGATCGGTGATGAACGCAATCGAAATCCCCAGCGCCGGGACCGGCGTGTAGGGTCGATCCAGCTTGATGCCCTGTGCCTCGAGCTTCTTGACGAACGCTTCGAGACCCTTCACTTCAAAGCCGATGTGATCGATCACGCGTCCGCGGGTGCCGGCGACCGGTGTCGATGATGGCGAGATGCTAAGCCCAATGCCGGGCAAATCCGATCCGATGATGCCGTTGGTCGCCGCGGCGCGCGACTTCGAGCCAAACGTCTTCACGTACCACGCCTGCACGTCCTCGGGTTTCTGGCTGAAGAAGTGCACGTGGTGACTGACGATGGGCATTGTCTGTTTCTTGATCTCGACGATCTCGACCTTGATGTCGTCGGGACCAATGACGTACGCGATGCCCGACACATCGCCGCCGCTCGTGAGACCGATGTCGTCCTGGACCTTCACCGTCGGTGGCGCCTCGGACGCGGTAATCATCTTGTAGCCGCCGGCCTTCAGCTTGTCGACGGTCTGCCGCAGGTTGGGAACGGAGAAGCCGATGTGATTCACCGTGCTCCCCCGGCTCCCAGCTGTCGGCATCCCCGGGTTCATGAACAGCAGCGCGTTCGGGAACTTGACGATCTCCCGATTCTGCGTGCCGATCGTGATGGCCGTACCACCAAGCGTATCGACCCAGAACTTCTTGTGATCGGCAACGTTGGTGACCACAAGGTGGTGATGGCCATATACGATCGGCCCGTCCTTGGCCGCGAGCAGCTGCGCGTGAGCGCGCGGAGCCGGCGCGAGCACCAGAATGCCGACGGCAAACAGAGTACGCATGCGATTCATGAAGACCTCTGAAGGCGGGTCTGAAGACCCGCCTTTCGGTTAATTCGCGGCGAAGCAGTACAGGTATCCGTTGCCACCCGTGGCGACGAGATTCGCCTGCGAGCACCCGCGCGACGGATGCGCATTGTTCCATGACGAGCCCGTGGCACCACGGCCCATGCGATCAACGTGGCCGAGTTGTGCCGCGCCCATGCCGTCGGTGGCGGCCGTCCAATTCGAGCACGTTGCCGGGCTGCCGTCAGCGGCCATCGCCAGCGTGCCATCGGACTGCGAACCAGTCAGGATGTCGTGCTGGTTCGGTGTGTCGCCGACGCCGTTGACGACGGTCCCCTTCTCGGTCAGCGCCGTGTCCTTCTTCAGGTTGTTGTTGTCGGAGTGCAGGTCCTCCACGCTCTTGGCGATGACCACACCCTTCACGTTCATCCACGGTCCCTTGCCGATCCGATCCTTCGCGTTAACGGCCGGCTGTCCCGCCGCCGCCGCAGCGCTGATGTACGCGCGCCACATGCGGTTGCCCGCACCAGCGGCAGCGGCCAGGTTCTGACAGATCTTGTCCGCGCCAGCGACGCCGCCGAGATTCGCGCCGTTGCCTGACCCCGCGCTGGTGACAAAGAACGACATCTGATTCTGCTGCGCCGACACGTGGAACGACGCAACCGCGGTCAGCGTCATGACCACGACGGCAACGGCCAACCACTGAATTCGTGTACTCATTTGGATACTCCTGGCTAAGACCGCTATGCGCCTCATCTCGTGACTTGTGGTGGCGGCCGCCGCATAGCGGTCCTCGGCGCGCGAAGCGCGCCAAGAGATACTGGCAGCCAGCCACGGGCTCTGACAATCACGGAGTAGTGGCCGTGGCTGGCTCGAGCCTCAACAGCGCCCCATCATCTTCATCCGTGACGACGTAGATTAGGCCGTCAGGACCCTGCCGCACGTCGCGAATTCGCTGATGCAGTTCGGTCAGCAGCGTTTCGCGGCGCAACTCCTCCATCTTGTCGGTGATCACCACACGCTCGAGGCCGCCGGTGCGCGGCACCTCTCCGCGGCGCGCGCTGCCGACGAACAGATTCCCTTTCCAGGACGGAAACCGATCGCCGGTGTAGACCATCATTCCGGTCGGCGCGATCGACGGAATCCACAATATGAGCGGCTGCTCAATGCCCGGTGCAAGTGGCGACTCAGACCAGCGCGGTCCTTCGTACGTGCGACCGTAACTCCACTTCGGCCATCCGTAATTGCGGCCAGGCAGGATCACGTTGACCTCGTCGCCGCCATTCGGACCGTGCTCCGCAGTCAGCACCATACCCGTGATCGGATGAATCGTCAGGCCGAGCTGATCGCGATGGCCCATCGAGAACACTTCCGGCCGGTATCCCGCTTTCCCAACAAACGGATTGTCCGGAGGCACCGTCCCGTCGTCACGCAAGCGCAGCACCTTGCCATACACGGAGTTGGTGTCTTGCGCCTGCTCGCCGAACGGCGCACCGGTCGTGATGTAGACAAACCCGTCAGGGCCGAACGCGAGCCGCGAACCGCTCGCGCCGTTGTTCCAGTTGCCAACGAAGAGATCCTGAACGTTCGTAAGGGCCTTGCCGTCGAACGTGCCGCGTGCGAGCACGATCGCGCTTTGGCGCTGCTGCGGGTTCGTCGGGCTGACGTCTCCAGCCTTGTTGTAGGTAAAGTAGATCAACCCGTTGGTTGCGAACTTCGGGTGCAGCGCGATCTCGTGGAGACCGCCGGTCCGGAAGGTCGGCATCTGCGGAAGGCCAGCCACGGGGTCCGCATTCAGCTTGGGATGGGCGCCCGTTGCGTCGTGGACGACGCGCAGCCGCACGCCCCGCTCGGTCACGAGCGCATCACCATTCGGCAGAAACGCCAGGCTGAACGGATGCGCCAGTCCTCTGGCGACGATCGTGACCTTCAGCCGATGCTGCTCGGCCGTATCGAAGGAGTATGGTCCGGCAGTCAGCGTGACCGGGACGATGCCGATCTGCGGCTGGCCCTGCTGGGCGACGAGGATCGCTGAGACAGCGGTGAGCATCACCGCACCGACAAAAGAACGCGTCATATAGAAGGGCGATTCTATCGCCTGTGCACGCCGCCTCCAACCGCCTCCGCCAAGGCTACGGCGGTCCGCCGTAGATTGACGCGAAGGCGGAAGAACAGGACCCGGACTACGCCGACCGTGCCGGATAATATCGACATTCGTCCGCCTGCCACTGCATGAACAAGCCGACCGACCGACGTGGCCGTCACGCGCGCTCGTCACGACAGCGTTACAAGCACTTCGTTCGCGACTACCGCGACCGCCGGCTCGATCACCGCACGGACGAAGCCAGCGGCAAGCGGCCGATGGCGGAAGGCGGGAGGGCTGCGAGCGGCCAGACCGTAGAGGAGAAGCCGCCGCTCCTGGGCGGCAAACGGCGCGAGTACATCCGCGAGTATCTGCGCTGGCTCCGGCTCTTCGCGCTCGCGCTCATCGGCACCGGGCTGCAGATGGTCGAGCCGCTGTTCATGCGGTTCATCATCGACCGCGTCCTGCTGAACACCGCACTTGATACCGCGACGCGGCTGAATCGTCTCAACCTGGCCGGCGTCACGTTCCTCGCGGTCATCATCCTCGCGTCGCTCGTCGGCATCATGCGCGACTACCGCCAGCGGCTGCTCAATACCCAGGTGATGCTGTCGCTGCGGCGCTCGCTGTTCGACCGGCTGCTGCATCTGCCGCTGCCCAGGCTGTGGGACATGAAGACCGGCGGCATCCTCTCACGCCTCACCGGCGACGTGGACACCACGACCGGCCTGCTGCAAGGCGCCATCGTCTCGCCAACGATCTCGTTCATCCGGTTGTTCATTGCGATCGGTGTGCTGCTGGCCTTGAACTGGCGGCTGGCGATCATGGCGATGCTGGTGATCCCCGCCGCGATGATCATCAGCTTCGTCTTCGCGCGGCGCATCCGGCCGATCTATCGAGCCGTCCGCAAGGACGTCGAGGAGATCGACGGCCGCGTCGGCGAAACCTTCTCGGGTATTCGCGTCGTGCGAGCGTTCGGGCGCGAGAAACGCGAGCTGCTCGACTACATGCGCGGCCGGCACACGGTGCTGCGCAAGGAGCTGTTCGCGCAACGCCGCGAGCTGTTCCTGTGGGCGGGCTGGAGCCTGCTCGTCTCGTCGGTCAACGTTGTCATCACATGGTTCGGCGGCTATCTGAACATCGTCGCGAGCGCCTCGATCGGCGACCTCATGGCGTTCCAGTGGTACATGTTCCTGCTCCTCAACCCGGTCTGGAGCATCGTCAATTCGTTTTCCGAACTGCAGCGATCACTGGCCGCGATGGAACGGGTGTTCGAGGTACTGTCGATGCCGGCAGACAAACCCGATCGGCCCGATGCACAGCTGGCCCCGCGCGTGGTCGATGAGATCGCGCTGGAGCATGTCGAGTTCGAATACCGCGAGGGACGGCCGGTCATCCGCGATTTCAACATCACGGTGCCAGGCGGTTCCGTCGTCGCGCTCGTGGGACGAAGCGGCGCGGGCAAGACGACGGTCACCGACCTGGTGGCGCGCTTCCACGATCCGACCAAGGGGCGGATTCTGGTGAACGGCTTGGACATCCGCAACTTCAGACTGGCGTCGTACCGCAGCCTGCTCGCAATCGTGCAGCAGGACGTGTTCCTGTTCGACGGGTCGGCGCGCGACAACATCGCGTATGGCCGCCACAACGCGAGCGCTGCGGAGGTTGAGGACGCGGCACGGCGCGCCAACGCGCATGAGTTCATCGAGAAGCTGCCCGAGGGTTACGATACCTTCGTCGGCGAGCGAGGCGTGAAGCTGTCCGGCGGCCAGCAGCAGCGACTGGCAATCGCGCGCGCGATTCTCGCGTCGCCGCAAATCCTCATCCTCGACGAAGCCACCAGCAACTTGGACACCGAGAGCGAGCAACTCATTCAGGCGTCAATGGCGGAACTGCTTGCCGGCCGCACAACATTCGTCATCGCACATCGCCTCTCGACCGTGCGCCGCGCGAATCTGATCCTGCTCATGGAAGACGGCCGCATCATCGAGCGCGGGACGCACGAGGAACTCATGGCGGCGCGAGCGATGTATTACGAGATGGTGTTGAGGCAGGCCGAGTCGGCGGGCGAGAGCGTCGAGGCGATGCTCAGGTAGTCACATATTTCACCGACTTCACATGCCACGCGTGCCTACGACACACGGCGGCACCGAGGCACCGAGGTGAGAACGATCATCCTCGCGTGACTATGCCTCCGCACGATACGCGGAGGCGCGAAGACGCCGAGCAATCGAACGAGCAGCCGTGGGCAGTCCCACGGCGATCCATTCAACGCCCGCCTGAAGGCGGACACTACGTACGGAGATGTGGCTTGAGGAACCGCCCAGTATGCGAGGTCTTGCACTTCGCGACATCCTCTGGCGTCCCGGCGACGACGACCTCGCCGCCGGCGTGGCCGCCCTCGGGACCGAGATCGATGACGTGATCGGCCGTCTTGATCACGTCGAGATGATGTTCGATGAGCAGCACCGTGTGCCCAGCATCGACCAGGCGATTGAGCGATTCGAGCAGCCGCTCCACATCGGCCAGGTGCAGGCCGGTCGTCGGTTCGTCGAGGATGTAGAGCGTATGCTTCGAGCGCTGCAACGTACTCAGCTCGGTGGCGATCTTGATCCGCTGCGCCTCCCCGCCCGATAGCGTCGTCGCTGACTGGCCGAGTGTCAGGTAGCCGAGCCCGAGATCGGCAAGCACCTGAATCTTCTTGCGGACGTTCGGCTCCTCCGCAAAGAACGCGACGCCCTCCTCCACCGACATATTCAACACGTCGTCAATTGTCTTGCCGCGGAGTGTGACCTCGAGCGTCTCGCTGTTGAAACGCGCCCCTTTGCACGCGCCGCAGGTGACCTCGACATCAGGCATGAAGTAGAGCTGCGTCGTGATCGCGCCCTCGCCCTGACATTCCTCGCAGCGTCCGCCTTTGACGTTGAAGCTGAATCGCCCGGCTTTGTAGCCACGCTCCACTGACAGCGGCGCCTGCGTGAATAGCTCGCGGATGGTGTCGTAGAAACCAATGTAGGTCGCCGGATTGGACCGGCTGTTCCGTCCGATCGGCGATTGATCGATGTTGACCACCTTGTGGACGTGCTGGATGCCGTCGATGCCATCGTGCTCGCCGGGCAGCGTCCGGGTATCGATCAGATGCTTCCACAACGCCTTGAACAGGATCTCGTTCACCAGCGAGCTCTTGCCCGAACCAGACGCACCGGTAATGGCGACCAGCTTGCCAAGCGGGATCGCGACGTCCACGTTCTTCAGATTGTTCTGACGCGCGCCGCGAACGGTCAGCGTCTTGCCGTTCCCTGTGCGGCGCTGCTTCGGGATGGCAATCGACCGCTTGCCCGAGAGGAACTGTCCCGTCGGCGACGTCTTCGACTTGAGCACGTCCGCGAATGTGCCCTGCACGACGACAGTGCCGCCGTGCACGCCTGGTCCGGGACCCATCTCCACGATGTGATCGGCAGCGCGGATGGTGTCCTCGTCATGCTCGACGACGATGACCGTGTTGCCGATGTCGCGAAGACTCTCGAGCGTCGCGATCATCTTGACGTTGTCCTTCGGATGCAGACCGATGCTCGGCTCGTCGAGCACATAGAGCATGCCCATGAGGCCGGAGCCGATCTGCGTAGAAAGGCGGATGCGCTGGGACTCGCCGCCGGAGAGCGTGCCGGAACGCCGACTGAAACTGAGATAGTCGAGGCCGATGCCGAGCAGCAGATTCACGCGGCCGCGAACCTCTTTGAGCACCTGACGTCCGGCATCGTCTCCGCGGCCTGCGGGCTTGATCGTACCGAGAAAGGCGTGCAGCTCGTCGAAATGGAGCTGCCCCATCTCGTGGATGTTCTTGCCCTCGATCGTGAACAGCAGTCGTGTCGCGCGCAATCGCGCGCCGTTGCAGTCGGGGCAGACGTGCTCGACCATCACCTTGTCGAGCCACTCTTCCATCCGCGAGTTGGCCTCCCCGCGTTGGCGATAGCGCCGGTACCACCGCTCGATGCGACGGGCAATGCCGTTGAAGCCGACCTCCTTGCCTTCGTGATCGTCGCGTTTGACCTTGGCTTCCGGCGGCGACGTCAGCACGACTTTCTTGGGATCGATCCCATAGAGAATCGCATTGCGCGCCTTGTCCTTGAGATCCTTCCACGGCGTGTCGAGCGAGAAACTCAGACCCCTCGCCAGGCTATACATTACGCGGCCATCCCACGTGTCGGGGTTGTATCGGAAGGCTTCCTTCACGAAACAGCCGCCGCGGATGCTGCGCCTGGGATCGGGAATCAGCAGCTCGGGATGCGTCAGCTTGTCCACACCGAGCCCGCCGCAGGTGCGGCAGGCACTCTCCGGATCGTTGAAGACGAAATAGCTTGGGCCGATCTCGCCGTAGACGAAGTGATGCGTGGCACTACTCATCGATCGGTAGAACTTATCCGCATCGGCCTTGCTCACACCGGCGACGATGTGAACCTGCATGAGGCCGTCCCCGACGACGAGCGCCGCGGCGATGCCGGCCTTGATCGCCTTCTCGTGCTTCCGGTTGACCACGAACCGATCCACGATCGCGTCCATGTCTCGCACCGACGGTTCGTCGAGTTCGAGCTGCGAGGCGATGTCCACGGACGTCCCGTCAACGATGACGCGGCGGCAACCCTTCTTCCGCAATTCGGTGAAGACCAAATCGAGATCCTCGCCGTAGACCTTGAACACGGGCGCCCGCAGCTCGATCTCGGTGCCCGCCGGCAACGAGAGGATGGCTTCGAGGATCTGGCTCGCCGATCGGCTCGGCGTCGGGTCGCCCGTGCGCGGGCAGTGTGGCTGACCGATGGTGGCGAACAGCAGGTTCAGATAGCTCGCGATGTCGGTCATCGTGCCGACAGTGGAGCGCGGGTTGCTGGTCAGCGTCTTCTGCTCGATGGAAATCACCGGCGACAGGCCGAAGACGAAATCGACGTCGGGCTTGGCGACGTGCGCGACGAACCGCTTGGCGTAGTTCGAGAGCGACTCCATGTAGCGACGCTGCCCTTCGGCGTAGATCGTGTCGAAGGCGAGGCTCGACTTGCCCGATCCGGACAGACCGGTGACGACGATCAGCCGGTCGCGGGGGATGTCGAGCGAGATGTTTTTGAGGTTATGGACGCGCGCGCCCTGGATGGCGATCGTCGTCCGCGCCGACTTCATCATCGTGTCATCGTAGAGGCGAGTCTTCAGACTCGCCTGCATGGAAGAAGGCGAGCTCTTGAACGTCCGCATTGCTCCGTTTGGTGAGACGCGCCGCGATCGAGGCTTTGCCGATGCGGCCCTGGTCCGCGAGGTACTCGCAGGCCGTGGTCACGCCGTTGACGTTGAAGTGACGCGCGAAATACGTCTCGATCTCGGTGGCCGAGCGCGCTTCGCCGGCCTCCTCCAGGTACTCCACGATCGGTGCGAACAGCAAATCGGCACGCTCGGCGACGTAGGCATCAACCGCGTCGAGCGCCGCGTGGACAGCCCGGGTCGTCTTTTTGGCATTGAGCATCGCGGTGTAGATCACCGTGAAGAACTCAGGATTCAACGCGGCTGCCTGCGGCACCACTTCGCGATCGGCGAGCAGGCCGCGGCTGATGATCTCGATCTGCGCGAGCGGCGTCGCCGCGTACAGGATCCACAGGGCCGTGTAGTCGAGATCCGCACGTGTGACGAACCATTTATGCGCCTTGTGAATGCACGCCAGCGCACCGGTCCCGCAGCCGAGCAGTTGAAACTGCGTATCGCGATCCCCGATCGCACTCAGGTGCCCACACATCTGCTCGATCGACGGATCGTGCGTATACAGCAGCCGTCCCTTGGCGAGAAACGAGTGCATGAACGAGTTCGTGACGGAGCCCTCCACCGTCTCCCGGAATTTCGCGCGTGGCATCAGGAGCGCGTGCACGTTCACGCCGTCGGCGTAGAGCGCGATGTCGCCGGCATCCACCTTCTTGTCGTCAATAGTCACCAGCACCAGGTCGATGTCGGACTTCGCCCAGACGGTGTCGTACGACAGGCTGCCGCAGAGAATCGCGGCCAGAATCGAGCGATCCTGTTTGATCTGTTCGACCAGATCATTGAGCGCGGCGGAAAACTTCTGATGAACCGTTCCGCTCATGGACTCTGAAAGGATAACGTAGTGTCCGGCTTCAGCCGGACCGGCTGTTCGCCGATAATCCCATCGATGTCTGATTGCCGGAACTGCGGCGCGCCGGTGCGAATCACCCGCGACAGGGGACTGCTCATCTGCGATCACTGCGGCACTGAGCAGGACGCACCGGCAATTTCCGAGCAGCTCGAACTACTCGGCGAAACTTCACAGGCATGCCCGGTCTGCTCGAAGCCGTTATCACAGGGCCGCCTGCACGGCCATCCCCTTCTCTGCTGTCCAGGCTGCGGTGGTTTGCTGATCGATATGAACCGGTTTACGACAATCATCGACTTAGTCCGCGCTTACGACGTCGGCGCGTTTCGGACGACAGTGCCGTCCAATCAGAAGCCGGGAGAACGGACGCTGAAGTGCCCGTCGTGCGGGCAGCCCTTCATCAGCCATCACTATGGGGGGCCGGGACACGTGGTCATCGACACCTGCAGCACGTGTCTGGTGAATTGGCTGGACCAGGGCGAGCTGCGGCGCATTGCGCTCGCCCCTGATCGAGCGCGAGGGACGGACTAGGTGCCAGATCGGCACGTCCAGGAGGACGTGCCCCGCTTCAATCCGCGACGGATTGCGCGACGAGATCTTCGAAGTCACGCTGAATCTCGCCGTTCGACGTTTGCACCATCAGCACTGCCGTCAGTTCCTCCTTCGGATCAACGAAGAAGTGCGTGCCCTGCGCGCCGGTCCATCCGAACGTGCCGTCGGAGAGCATCGTCCCGCGCGCCGCGTGATTGGTGACGACGCGCACGCTGAGGCCGTAGCCTTCACCCGCAGGGCGGCCTTGCAGCGTGTCGGGAATGTGCGCCGCGGAGATCATCTCCACCGTCTTGCGGCTGAGCAGCCGCTTGCCGTTCATCTCACCGCCGCCGGCGAGCATGATCCCGAGCGGCAGATAGTCCTCCGCCGTGCTGTACAAACCACCGGAGCCCCGGAAGTAAACGTTACGCGACATCGTGTCGTTGGCCATCACCTGTTTGTTGAGCCCTGTCGGCGTACGCGAGTAGACCGTGGCCACGCGCGGCATCTGCGCATCCGTCGGCCAGAAGGTGATGTCCTTCATGCCGAGCGGATCAAAGATGCGGGTGCGAACGAAACGATCGAGCGGCATGCCTGACGCGATCTCGATGATGCGGCCGAGAGTTTCGAATCCGGCCCCTGGGCTGTAGGCCCACCGTGACCCTGGCTGGAATTCGAGGGCGGTGCCGCCGAGGCGCGGGATGTACTGCGCCAGCGTCTCACCGTCCTTCCGCGCGATCTTGTCGATGTCGCTGGTGCTCATCGGACCGCTTCCCAGTCCGGACGTGTGCGTGAGCAGATCCTTGATGGTGATCTCGCGCAGCGCGGGAACCGTGTAGAACTGTGGCGGCGGCGGGGCGCCCCCTGCGGCGCCCGCGCCACGGCCGGCCGGCGCGGTCTGCAGGATCGCGACTTTCATGTTGCGGAACTCCGGAATGTAGCGCGACACCGGATCGTTCAGCCGCAGCTTGCCCTCCTCGACCATCATCATCACGCTGACGCCGACGACCGGCTTGGTCATCGACGCAATGCGGAACATGCTGGACGAGGACATCGGCTGCTTGGTGTCGAGATCCATCACGCCCTGCGCATTCACATACGCGACGCGTCCCTTGCGGGCGACGGCGACGACGGCTCCGGCGAGATCGCCGGCGGCAATACGCCGCTGAATCATCTGCGCGAGGCGTTGCAGCCGCTCGGATGAGAGACCAACTTCTTCAGGCTTGCCCACGGTCGTGGCCGTGCCGACGGGCAGGGCCAGGAAAACGAGGATCGCGAGACAGGCGATAGCGGTTCTCATCACGGCCTCCCGGAAAATGACGGGAGGGATTATAGATGTAGTGTCCACCTTCAGGTGGACTATTCGCATCGCCGTGGCCCTACCGGCTCGCCGCGCCGTCGGAGCACGACGACTCAGGTGAAAGCATTTTCACCGGACCTCTGTGCCTTGGTGCCTCGGTGTGTCGTCACGCACGTGAAGTCAGCGAACTAATTTCTTAGAATGTCTTCAAAGAATTTCAGCGCCCGCGGATCCCCCGACTGACCGAGCCAGAACATCGCCTGACGCCGGACCTCGCGATTCTGGTTGGTGCGGGCGACGTCGATCATCTTTGGCACGCCCTCGTCCTTCGGCATCTGGCTGAGTGCGAACACCGCCTTCTTTTTGACCTCGGTGTCGGGGTCGTTGTCGATCGCGTTCGAGACGGCCTCCATGGCCTTCGCGCCCGCGCGCTGGGCGACCCAGAACAGCGCATCGCCGCGCACGCGCGCGTCCTTCCCGGTGCGCGCCAGCGACAACAGGCGGTCGAGTGCCGGCGGATCGGCGTGAAGCGCGATCGCGACAACAGCCTGATTCTGCAGACGGCGAGCGGCTTCACCGCCGGTGAATCGCGTCAGCCAATCGAGACTGGCCGCAGCAGAGACACCCGTCAGCCAGCTGACCTTGAGGCCACCCGCATCGAGCGGGCATTCGGGTGTCGAGAACTGGATACGATCGACGCGCCGGTCAGCGACGCGATAGAGCACGTACAGAGTGTCCGACCCTTCGAGCTTTACGGGCCTGTCCCGAGCTGAGTCGACGGAACCGACGTGGCGCGCGAATCCATCCCGGCTCGACCAGCAGCTGCTGTCTCCACCACGCGGGTTCGTCGCCACAGCGTAGCCGACCCACATCGGATCGGTTGTGGCGGCGATGAGCGCGTCGAGCTCGCGATCGAGCGCTCCAGTCAGCGGGCGCACATCGAGCGTGCCGTTCTCGACCGTCGGCGTCCGCGGCGCCGCCGTCTGCGGCGCCGCCGTCTGCGGCGCAGGCGTCTGTGCGACGGCACTGCCACCTGACACAAACAGGCCCACGACGATGACCCACAATGCTTTCATCGCGCACCTCACTTCAGCAGCTCGAGCATGTACTCTTGCGCCTCGCGCGAGTCCATGAGCGCCAGCTTCTCGACGATGCGGCGCTTGAGATCGCGGTCGGTCTCTTTCCGGGCTAACGTCACCAGCGCGCTCGCGTTCCCGGAGAAGAAGAGGCCGTCGACCGCGGCGCGTTTGACGCCTGGGTCGCCCTGACGGTTGTAGATATTGACGAGGGTGTCGCCGGAACGCCCACCGCCGGCCATGCCCAGCTGCTGGATCGCGCGACGCCGCAAGTCCATGTTCGCGTCGGAATTCGCCACCTCGGTCAGATGCGCGACGTCGCCGCTCATCATCATGCTCTGCAGCATCTGCTGCCTGACGTCCACCGACGATTCCTTCTGATAGAGCTGCCACAACTCGTCGCGCGCCCCCATCATGCCCAGCGCGCGGACGGCCTCCGATCGCAGCTCCGGTGACTTCTCGCCTGTCGCCGCCGCCATCACACGCTGACGGTCGCCGGCAATGCCGAACGAGCGCAGGATCTGACGCTTGATATCCAGGTCCGCTGATGATCCGTAGATCTCGGCCAGCACCTGCCGATTCTCGGGGCTGCCGTGGACGCCGAGATACTGAATCGCCTTGCGCTGCAGATCGGGATTGCTGTTCCCCTTGGCCACGGCGGCGAGCACCTGTTGCGCGCGTGGTGAGCCGCTCTGCGCCAGGACGAAGAGCGCGCGTTCCTTCAAGCGGGGCGACTGCGTCCCCTGCAGGATCTTCTCGAGAAGCGGCACACCCTGCGCCGGGTCCATCTGCTGCAGGCCCTGAATCGCCAGCAGCTTGAGGTCATCGTCATTCTGCTGATCGGGCGACACCGGCTGGCCGGCGCGCTGGCGCACCGCGATCTCGAGGGCCCGCGCGTCGTTCAGCCATCGGCTCATCGGATAGGTCTTCAGCAGCTCGGCGACAGTCGTCAGCGCCTCGGCCTGACGGTTCAACCGGTCCAGCGAATACGCCTGCCAGTAGAGTGCGGCGTCGGCTCGTGGAAAGTTGGCGTTTGCCAATTCGCGAAACTGATCGATGGCCCGCGCCCATTCCCCGCGCTCGATGGCACGCTGCGCGCGCTCGTAGGCTCCCTCCGCCCGCGCCTGCGATCCGCGCTCGCGTTCGCGCGCCGCCTGCTCACGATCGCGCGCGGCTTGCTCGCGTTCACGCGCGGCCTGCTCTTGCTCGCTGCGGCTTCGCTCGCTGGCCTGCTCGGCCTCGAGCCGAGCCACACGATCGTCCGGCACGGCGCTAGTACGGCCGTTCCTTTCGGACCGGCTGCGATCGTCCTGCCCTCCAGCCGCAGGGGACGCAGCCACGAGGGCCAGCGCAAGACACGCGATCGTCCATCCTGGGGTTCCTCTCATCATGCTCTCCAGCGGCCGGTGCAAAAGGACCGGCCTTACCAAACGGGTCTGACGCGCCGTTCGCGCGCCTGCATCTCCGCCGTCATCACCCGCAGCCGGAAGATCAGGTCCTGATCGGTGATCCGCGCTCGTACTGCCGACAAATCATTGGACGACTCAACCTCGGGTCCGTTAGCGATCTCCACCAGCACGCGCTCGACATCCGCGAGCAGGTCGCGGGTATCGGCGTCGCCCATCTCTTCCGCGGACCGGCGATACAAGCGGCCCGCGGCAACCAGATCGGCCGCACGTTCGCGATCGCCCGCGAGCCGCATTGGCGTCGAGTCGTCGGCGTTGACCAGTTCGACGAGCACGCGCTGCGACCGCTCGAGATGCTCCTCGACGTCGCTGCGGAGCATGCGCTCGCTCAGCCCGTGGATGTCGGCGTCCGCAACCGGAGGCAATGTTGCCGGCAGATCCCAGACGCGGCCGAGTGCGAATGAACCGACGGCGAGGGCGGCGACGCTGGCAGCGAGCGCCCAGCGCGGGAGTTCGAAAGATGTCCGGCTGAAGCCGGACACGACAGGCTCCAGCCGCGCCCACATCTCACGCTCGAATCCCGGCGGAGCCTCCGGCAGGGGCTCGCTGTCCACAAGTGCCAGCACGGCCCGCAGCTCCCGGTCGAGTGCCTGGCAGTTGGCGCAGGTCTCGACGTGCGCCCGCATCCCGGCGCGCTGCTCCGGCGTGAGCTCGCCGTAGTAATCGAGCAGCAACTCTTCGTCACTGATGTGCCGCGCGTCCATCACTCACACCTCGACAAACGGCGCCAGCGCCGCTCTCATCTTGCGCACCGCGCGAAAGATGCAGTGCTTCGTCGCGCTCGTCTTCAACCCGAGCTCCGATCCGATTTCGCTGATCGACATGCCCTCGACATGCCGCAGCATGAACGCCGCACGCTCAGTGGTCGTCAGGCACGACATCGTCTGACCGACGCGAGTTTCGATCTCGCCGGCCAGCACGAGGCGTTCGGCGCCGGGATGAGGTACATGCGCCGCGGCCTGGGTGGCATGTTCCTCGAGATCGGCGGGGTCGACGGCCGCCTCGCGCCGCTTCGACGATCGCAAGTAATCGATCGCACAGTTCACGGCGATACGGGTCAACCAGGTACGCACCTCTGACCGGGCTTCAAAGCGGCCCAGCTGTGCATGAACCTTGAGCCAGGTGTTTTGGACGACGTCTTGGGCGTCCTCGGTGTTACGCACCAGACGGTAGACGACGCCGAAGAGGTAGCGGCTGTGCAGATCGACGAGCGCACGAAAGGCGTCGATGTCGCCGTCGCGCGCTCGGGCGACTATCGCCGGGTCACTCTCGGGCATGCCTATCGCTTAGACGGAGGCCGGACTTCACGGTTGGGCGTGTCGAATCCGCAAGTGCAATCTGCGACTTTTTGCACGGCTCGTCTGTCGAGAAACGCGATTTCCCTTGATTCTGCGCAATCGAGATTGGCGCAGGTGTTGCTCGTTGCGTAGACAGAGCCAGAGCCGACGCGAGGTCGCCGTATGAAGAGTGCAGACAAACTGGACCACACTATCGAGGAAACGTTCCCAGCCAGTGATCCTCCCGCCAACACGGTGGTGACTGGCGTTCGCGTCGGGCCCTCCGCTGAGCTCGTCGTTCGCGACAATCCGGAACAGAGCCGACTTGAGACGGAAATCGCTGGCCAGCTCGCGACACTGAGGTACGAACGTCATCCGCACGCGGTGGTGCTGGTTGAGACGGACGTACCCGCCGTCCTCCGCGGACGGGGCGTTGCCAACGCGCTGGCCAAGTGGGCGATTGAGACGGCGGAGCGCGATGGCCTTCGTGTCGTCGCGGCCTGTCCGTTCGTGCGCGCCTACATGCACCGGCAGGGACGCAATCGCGCGTTCGACTCGCAGTTGACGCACTGAGACGCCCGCGGGCTCACGGCCGCGGCTTGCCCACCCACTTCTCGTTGTCGCACTGATGCTCGAGAAGTTCTGTGTCCGGCAGCAGGTTGAACTTCACGGTGGCCGACCAGGGCGTCGTGAACGCCTTCGGGTCATCGAAGGTGAACGTGATCTCCATGTGACCGGCGTCGATACGGCGGAGGCGCTCGGTGGTTTTGAGCGCCTCAGTGTGAGGGGTACCTCCCGCATCGAGCCACGATCTGTCGTTGAAACCCGCGGTTTCTATGACAAAGGTGTCGTGGTCCCATGACCCGACCGAGTAGCCGAGCCAGGCTGGCTGCGGGTCTTTCGGGAGCGGACGCCCATCGGTGAAGATTTGCCGCCAGTTGTTGAACTCTTCGTAGAGGATCACCGTCACCCCGCGCATCTGCATCATCTTGAACGGCAGCGTCCGGGTCAGCATCGCGTCGGGAATGCCGTGCGGCAGGCAACTCTCGCTCGGCGCGCCCACGCCGAGCGCCTTCTGACGCTCGTCGTACAGCGCCTTGGCCCAGGGCAGAAACGGCGCACCGCCGGGCAGATCAGCGGCGATGTTGTACACGTACTTCGATCGGACCCGCCCGTCGGTCTCCATCACGCGATCGCCCATGACCTCCCAGATACCCGAGAGGTCGGGCTTGCCGTCAGCGGCTCTCGGCGCCGGCGCAGTCAGGTTGGGCTTGCCGTCCGGAAGCCGCGGGATGCCCGCGGTCGGGTAATCGAGCCACTGCGTCTGCGCGGTCGCTGAGAAGATCACGCACGCTGCCGCAGCGATCCCCAACCGTTTTGCGGCGATCATGAAGTCACCTCTACTCCGTGGATCACGGCTCATCTCCGCGATCGCGCCTCACCATAGAACTGACCAACAAGATTGGCCGCGACCTGACGCCGGTATTCCGCCGTCGACCGCAGGTCATCGATCGGCGCGATCTCGCGCTGCAGGATTTCCTGCGCATCGGCCAGCGATGCACCGCTGCCAAGCGCCCGTTCGGTCTTCGACAGACGGAGAGGCGTTGGCGCGACACTCCCCATCGCGAGCCGCGGCTGCGCCTCCGCGCGCGCCGTATCCCACACCCCGGCAACGACGATCTTCGCGATCGCCTGCGCCGCCCGTGTCCCCACCTTGCGGAACCACTGGCGGCCCCGTACCGGAGGGATCTCGAACGCAACGATCAGTTCATCCGGACGCGCGACAGTCTGACGATATCCCGTGTAAAAGGACGTCATCGGCACACGACGTGTGCCCGCCGCACTGCGCAGCACAACCACCGCATCCGCTGCGAGCAGAACCGGTAGCGTATCGCCCGCCGGTGATGCGTTCGCCACGTTGCCGCCGATCGTGCCCCGATTCTGGATCTGGACGCCGCCAATTTCACGGGCGGCCGCGGCCAGCATCGGCAAACGACGGCGAATGGCAGCGGACTTGATGATCTCGGTGTACGTCGTCAACGCGCTGATCCGCAGCGTGGTGCCGCGCGCCTCGATGCCGCGCAGCCCGTCGAGATTCCACAGGTTGAGAAACCGCGTTGGTTGCAGCGTGCCGAAGTTGAGTGCGACATAGACGTCCGTGCAGCCAGCCAACGGCACGAGCGGCCCGTCATCCCTGAGCATCTTTACCGCGTCACCAAGCGAGCGCGGCTGAAGAAGTTGCCGTCCAGCAATCGTTCCCTGCATGGGTCTAGGCCTTTGCCCTTTGACCTTTGCCCTTTGACCTTCCTCGCGAAGCGAGCCGGACCGAACGGTAAATCGCTGCGTACCCGGTGCAGCGGCACAGGTTTCCGGCGAGGCCGAGGCGAATCGCGTCGAGGCTCGGACGCGGGCCGAGTGCAGCTGCCGCCATGATCATCCCCGGCGTGCAGATGCCGCACTGCGCACCGCCGTGCTCGACGAAAGTACGCTGAAGCGGATGCTTTCCACCGAGTCCCTCAATCGTGGTGATGCGCGTGCCCTGCACCTGCGCCACCGGCACCAGACACGAATTCACCGCTTCGCCGTCCACGAGCACCGTGCACGCGCCGCATTCTCCTTCGCCGCAGCCTTCCTTCGTCCCGGTAAGCCCGCACTCCTCACGCAGCACGTCGAGCAGACGTGTCAACGGATGCGCTCTCACAGTGACGGCCTTGCGATTGACCGTGAGTCTCACAACATCGCCTTCATGATCTTTTCAGGCGTCGCCGGAATCTCCGAGACGACGACGCCCGCATGTCTGAGCGCATTGATCACCGCCGGCGCTGGTCCATCGATGGGCATCTCGCCCACGCCCTTCGCCCCGAACGGCCCATGCGTGTACGGATTCTCGAGAATCGTGATCGCCATCGGCGGCGTGTCGAGTGTCGTCGGGATGATGTAGTTCGTGAGCTGGGCGTTGGCCATCTTGCCGTCACGCATCACGACTTCCTCCAGCAACGCGTAGCCGAGTCCCTGCGACGAGCCGCCTTCGATTTGTCCGGCGGCCAACATCGGGTGAATGGCGCGGCCGATCTCGTGCACCGTGGTGAATGCGACCGGTGTCGCCTGATACGTAATCGGATCGACTTCGACCTCGACGACGTCGCAGGCCCAGCCGTAGCTGCCGTACGCATCGCCGCGATACGTCTCGTCGTCCCATTCGAGGCCGGGCGGTGTCTCGTATTGCTTCGTCACCACGAAACCGCCGTGCTTCTTGAAATAGGCCGCCGGCGTGTTGCGTCCAAGACGGGCACGCATGTCTTCGGCGCATCGCTGCAGCAAACGGCCAACGATCATGCACGTGCGCGATGCGACGGTTGGACCGCTGTCGGGCACGGTCGCCGTGTCGGCGATGCTGACGTCGATCTGCTCGTACGGAAGGCCCAGCGTCTCGGCCACGATCTGCGCGTGCATCGTCCTCGTGCCCTGGCCAATCTCAGTACTGGCGACGCGAATCTGCACGCCGCGTTCGGTCAGTGCGAGTGACGCTTTCGAAGCGAGCTTGACCTCTCCCCCGCCGGTGAAACCCGAGCCATGAAAGAACAACGATAGCCCGATACCGCGGTTCGATCCCTTGAAGGTCTTCCGTTTCCGCGAGAACGAGGTGCGCCGTCCGGCCTCGCGCAGAACCTGCAGCGCGCTGCAATCTTTCCCGACCTTTTGGCCAGTCGCGGTGGTATCGCCGGGCCGGAGTGCATTGCGCTCGCGCAGCCGCAACGGATCGATACCGAGACGATCAGCAATCACGTCCATGTGGGCTTCGATCGCAAATTGTGTCTGCGGCGCGCCAAAGCCCCGGAATGCGCCGTTCGGCGGGGTGTTGGTCATGGTCGCGCGCCCGCGGGCGCGCACGTGATCGCAGCGGTACGGGCCGCTCGCGTGAATCATGCCGCGCGACAGCACAACGCCGCTCAACGTCGCGTACGCACCGCCGTCGAGCACCACGTCGATCTCCATTGCCGTCAGCCGGCCGTCCTTCTTCACGCCGGTGCGATGACGCACGATCGCCGGATGCCGCTTCGTCGTCGCCAGCATGTCTTCAACGCGGTCATAAATCAGTTTCGCGGGACGGCCCGACTTCATCGCTACCAGCGCGGCGTGTCCGGCGATCATCGACGGATACTCCTCTTTCCCGCCGAAGCCGCCGCCAGTTTCGGTTTGCACAACTCTGACCTTCTCCGCCGGAACCCCAAGCAGGACGGTAAGCGCGCGATGCACGTAGTACGGGCACTGCAACGACCCGTACAGCGTGACGCCACCATCTTCCGGCACAGCGACGACGCCGTTGGGCTCGATGTAGAGCTGCTCCTGATGACCGGCGCGGTACTCACCCTCGACAATGAGATCGGCCTCGGCCATTCCTCGGTCGAGCTGACCCTTGTCAATCGCGATCGACTTGAATAACAGGTCCGAACGCTCGGGATCGAAATTGGGAGTGGCGTCGCGATAGGTGATGGCGACTTCTGCGGCAGCGAGTCGTGTACGATCGGAGTGAGCCAGTAAAACAATCGGTTCAGCTACGTGCCTCACGTCCGTCGCCGCCAGGGACGGCTGATCCTCGTCGATCAGCGCAACGATGTTGCGACCTTGAATGTCGAGGTGGTCAACGATGGTGAACCCGGTCCGGTCGAAGTTATAGCGGATGTCGGCGATCTCTCCGGCCGGCACGGTCGATCGAATCGTCCGAACGTAGAGGGCACCCTCGAAACGGATATCGTCGATGTATTGGGCCAGACCCGTGACTTTCTGGTGGCCTTCTTTTCTCAACACGTTGCGCCCAACCACGCGGCGTTTCGGCATGAGGTAGTGCAGCGTACATGGGATTTGTCAGACGCTCAACCATCGTCCTTCTTGCAATCGCAGCCACAGTGCTGGTGCATGGGCAGGCTGCCCCAACTCCACTATCGGCGGCGAACGACGTCCTCGAGCCGTTGTCGTGTCTCCAACCCGTTGACGGATTGACATGGATGCGATGGAGCGAACACCGTCAGCCGCTCGATCTGTGGTGTCACAGCGTCGGCCGGCCGGTCTTCGAATCGCACGTGCCCGCGGCGAGTGACATCGCCGGCATGCGGATTTTGAGCTGGAACGTCAACGTTGGAGCAGGGCGTCTCGAAGCGCTGCTGCCACGTCTATTGGAAGAGGCCGCCGCTGACGGACTCGGTCTCACAATCCTCCTGCAGGAAACGTTTCGAACCGGCGATGCGGTGCCGGACGCTTATCCGGCAGCGCTCCAGGTACCGAGGGCGATTCGACCTCGGCGCCCGACGATGGACGTGCGCGATATCGCGAAGCAGTTTGGATTGTCGGTAGCCTACGTGCCGTCGATGAGGAACGGCCCGGCAACGGCGCTCAGCGAACGTGAAGACCGCGGGAATGCGATTCTGTCCACCGAGCCGCTTCTGGACGTGAGAGCAATCGAGTTGCCGTTCGGCAAGCAGCGGCGCGTCGCGGTGACTGCGCTGATCGCACCACGCGGCATTACTGTAGGGCCGGTCCCGGACCGCGCTGGGTATCGATCGATTCGCGTCGTCTCCACGCACTTCGATACCAACGGCGATCGCGCCGCGCAGGCGGCGGGACTGAGTGAGCGCCTGATGTCGTTCAGCGACGCCCCGCTTCTTGTCGGCGGCGATCTGAACTCCCGCGGTGGTTTGCGGGACAACGCTGTCATCGCGATCGCCAACCGTTGGCCGATGGCGTCGTGCGGCAGCGGGCGCACGAACCGATGGCCGCTGCGGCTCGACGTCCTCTTCCCCATCGGCCGCCTCGACTACATGTTCACCGGGGCGACTATGCGCGATCTCGTGCGCAGCTGCGAGACGCTGCCAAGCGCATATGACTCGGACCATCTGCCGCTGCTGATGACGCTACGGTATTGATGGGATCGTTCGGACCGTGCGAATCGTTCGGGAGTTCGCCTCGTTCGAACGACTCGAACGTGACGAACCTGACGAGCGATCCGAACGTTATTCACTGCGCAGCGTCTGCGCGGGATCGATCCGCGCGGCACGAATCGAGGGCGGCAGTGCGGCGAGCGCAGCAGCCGCGGCCAATGTGAGCAACGGCACCGTAATGGTCAACGGGTCGGTGGGCTTCACTTCGAAGAGAATGCGCTCGATCAGGCCTCCGAACGCGAGTCCCGCGCCGAGGCCAATGAGCGTCCCTATACCAACGGGGCTCATCATCTCCGCGGTCACCCCTCTGATGACGTCGACAGCGCGCGCCCCGAGCGCCATGCGCACGCCGATTTCACGACGGCGCTGGATGACTGCGTAGTTCAGGACGCCGTAGAGACCAATACTGGCCAGCAGCAGCGCCACCGTCGCGAAGAAGATCGAGAGGATGGCCAGCAAGCGCTCGAGCACCATTTGACGCTTGACCATCGTGCTGTACGGGCTGACCTGTAGCGCACGGAAGTCCGTACGAGCGCGCGACAGCTCGGCGCGAACCGCGGGGATCGCCGCGAGAGGGTCACCCTTCGTCCGAACAATCAGCGTTCCACCGTCCTTGGATTCCCACGGCACATACACCGTCGGGCGCATCGGCTCACGAACGTTGTAATAGGTGCTGTCGCGGACCATCCCGATGATCTCCATCGGCGGATTTCCGGGGCTGACGGTGACCCGCTTGCCGATCGGGTTGTCGCCGCCGAACAGCACACGCGCGAACGCTTCATTGACGATGCCGACACCTGGGACCAGTTGCTTGTCCGTGGTCACGCGCGGCGCAGTGTCGCTGGGGGTGAGGTCACGGCCAGCGACCATGCCGACTTGCATCGCCTTGAAGAATCCGGGACCGACGGCAAGAAAGAGCGACGGATTCTGCAGGTTCGGCTGCCCTGGCACTCGGACCGTCGACGTCCAGCGGTTCTGACTGAGTGGCACCCATTGCGCGAAGGAGACCGATTCGATGTCCGCGGTGCCGCGAAGCCGATCCATCAGCCCTGTCCACGTCTCGTTCATGTCGCGCCCGGGCGTCGTTTGTGCATCCACGAGGAGCACGTGCTCGTACTCGAACCCAAGTGATCGTCCGGCGAGATTGCTGAAGGTCGTGACAAAGAGCCCGGCTACGAACAGAACGAACACGCAGAACGTCATCTGCGCGGCAACCAGCGTCCGTGCGACTCGGCGATGTGCGTATCCATCAACACGCTCTTTGAGTCCCCCGAGCGGTTGGATAGACGAGGCGCGAATCGCGGGCGCCAGACCGAAGAGCACCGTGACCGTCACTGTCAGCGCGACGCCGAACGCGATCGTGCGCCAGTCGGTATCGAGTACGAGCTCGAGTGGTTCTCCGAGATCGACGAGCGAGACGACAAATGGCGCCGCCCACCAGGCGAAGAGCGCGCCGGCCGCCGAGGCACCCACAGCAAGCAGCAGGCTCTCGACGAGGACCAGCTGAATCAGTCGCCACCGCCCGGCGCCGATCGACACGCGCAGCGCCATCTCGCGGGTTCGCGCCACCGCCTGGGCCGCGAGCAGGTTCGCGACGTTGGCGCACGCGACGAGCAGCACCAGCACGACCAACGCAGACAGGATCAAGAGCGGCCGCCGCAGATTTCGCTGGGGGCTTGAGGCGCCAGCGCCAGCGGGTTCGAGCAACAGCTGCTCGCTGAGATACGCAGCGATACGCTCCTTCGGCGCGTCGGCAGGAAACTTCTTGATGCGCTCCTGATGTTCGCGGATGAACTCGGCCTGGAGCGTCAGGCGCACCTGCTCTGTCGAGACACCACGGCGCGGCTGCATCCAGATGCGGAACCACGACCAGCCTGGACGGTCGAGCGCTTCGACGTTCATTGTCGCGGGAATGAAGACATCGGTCATCCGTCCGGGCTCGGTGCCGGTGAACCCCCGCGGCGCGACGCCGACGATCTCGAAGGACGTGCGCCCCAGCCGAAAGGTCCGGCCCAGCACGCTGGGGTCGCGCGCGAAGCGGCGCGTCCAGTAGTGATGGCTGATGACGGCGACCGGATGTCCGCCAGGCGTCACATCGTCAGTCTGGGTCAGCAGACGCCCGAGTGCCGGCTGGAACCCGAACACAGGAAAGACGTTGCCCGAGACGTACTGCCTCGTTGCACGTTCGCTCTCGCCGGCCGTATCGAAGTCGATGATCTGCGATCGGCCGGTCATGCCAACGACCATCAGCTCCGCCTGCCGGGCCGCGACCTGCGAGTAGCGGCGGAACGTGCTGTAGTCGAACTCGTCGCGATACTCGCGTTCACCTTGAGCCGAGACCTCGTCCCACGCAAGGGTGAACAGCCGGTCGGCGTCGGCGACGGGCAGCGTGCGCCACAGCACGGCATTGACCAGTCTGAACGCGGCCGTCGTCGCACCGACGGCGAGACCGAGGGAGAGAATTGCGGCGCCGGTGGCGGTGCGATGTTTGTTCAGTTGCCGCCACGCGAACCCGACGTCCGCGAGCACCGACTGCAGCCACGGCCAGCCGCGTTGATCGCGCAGCGCGTCCATGGCCTGCGCCGCGCCGCCGGTGTGCAGACGCGCGGTGCGCGTCGGCTCACCTCGTCGCTGCGAATCCTCAGCGGCGAGCTCCATGTGTAGCCGTAACTCCTCCCGCAGGTCCGCGTCATTCCGCCCCCGCAGCGAGCCAACCAGTCGGTGTAGCCATTCGCGGAGGGTTCGCATTCCTGTACTCCTGCTGTTCGCCATTGCGCCACTCCGATCAGGCGTCGCCGCGCAGCAGCGCCTGCATGATCGTTGTCATGCGATCCCAGGCCTGCTTCTCTCTGGCCAGCTCGCGCCGGCCAGCCGCGGTCAGCGTGTAGAACCGCGCCTTGCGATTGGTGTCAGTGGTGCCCCAGCTCCCCTTCACGAGCCCGCGCTGCTCGAGCCGCATCAGACCGGGATACAGCGTGCCCATGTTGAGCCGCAGCGCTCCGCTCGACACCTGCTCGAGCCGCGCTGCGATCGCGTACCCGTGCTGCGGGCCCATCGTGTCCAGGGTTTGCAATACCATCAAGTCGAGCGTACCCTGCAGCACATCGGCCTTGGACGGCTCTCTATTAGCCATGCCAATGGAGTATCACAGCTTGCATTTGAACGTCAAATGAAGTCGCCAGACATCCATATCGAGGAGGGTCCGCCGGGACCTCCACCGATCGATGGCGTGAACACCAGCACCGCCGGGATGGCGGGCATCGCCGAGCGTGGCCCCGCCGAGCCACAGCTGATCACATCGTGGAGGGAGTATCAGAATCTGTTCGGCGGCTTTGTGGATGACGCCTTCCTGCCGGCTGCAGTCCAGGGATTTTTCGACAACGGCGGGCGACGCGTCTACGTGGCGCGAGCGAGCGACGCGCGTACCGGGCTGGCAGCGCTCGAATCGATCGATGACATCTCGCTGCTGCTGGCGCCCGACGAAGTCACCGACAGCACCGGAGCCATCAGCGCCGCCGTCATCGACCAGTGCGAGCGCCGCAGGGACCGATTTGCGATCGTGAGCGCGCGGCGCAGCGCCGATCGCATCCAGGATCTGCGTCCGCCTCGCGATTCAGCCTTCGCCGCCTTCTACTGTCCGTGGTTCCGCGTCCTCGACCCGGTTCGCCAGAAGAGCGTTATGGTTCCTCCGGCGGGACACATTGCCGGCATCTACGCACGCACCGACATCGAACGCGGCATTCACAAGCCACCAGCCAATGCAGACGTGCGCGGGCTCACGACCGGAGCCGCCGGCAGCAGCGAGGAACCACTCGAGTTCACGGTGACAGACGCCGAGCACGACATCCTGAATCCGCGGGGCGTCAACGTCGTCAGGGATTTCAGAAAGGCCGGCCGTGGGATCCGCGTGTGGGGCGCCCGCACGATGTCGTCGAATGCGATCTGGAAGTACGTGAACGTGCGGCGGCTTTTTATCTTCGTCGAGCGATCGATCGACCAAGGCACCCAGTGGGTCGCTTTCGAGCCCAACGGCGAGACCACCTGGGCCCACGTCCGCCGCCTCGTCACCAACTTCCTCCTTCAGCTGTGGCGCAATGGCGCGCTCGTCGGCACCACCGCCGATGAGGCGTTCTTCGTGAAGTGCGACCGAACGACGATGACGCAGAACGACATCGACAATGGTCGTCTCCTATGCCTGATTGGGATGGCGCCGGTGAAGCCGGCGGAGTTCGTGATCGTTCGCATCAGCCAGCACACAGCCGAGGGCCGTCCACGCGTATGATTTCTGAGGCATGAAACGGCTGTGGCCGCTTGCTGTCGTCCTCGTGACGCTCGCCGCGCCGCCCCCTCTCGCGTAAGCATTGGCGAGCGCACGATCCCCAGCTATTCGGGTCAGGAGATCTCCAGCCGACTGATTCGGCCAGGCAGCACCGTCGGATCTGCCCGACAAGCGGGTGCTGGATCGTGGCATGCGAGCTGTCCTGTTGCTGCACGTGCGAGTCGAGGGCCAGCATCCAGTGCCTACGCAGATCTGGCATCACTTGACATTCAAGTTCACCAGTCCGGGCGGCAATACGCTAGAGCGCTCGATCGATGGTGGCCGAGCGAGAATGCGGTAATCCGGTTTCCGTAGCGCCGGACCTGAAGGACCGCTGCTACGTAATCTTCAACAGCTTCATTGCATTGCCGCCGAGGATCGCTTCCTTGTCAGCATTGCTCAGGAACTTCGCGTTGAGCACGAAGTCCACGCCCACCGGCCAGTCGAACGGATAGTCAGTGCCGTAGACGATCTGGCTCACGCCGGCTTCGGCGACGAGATGCCGGAGCCCGTCCTCGTGGAAAATCATCGTGTCCACGAGCAGTTCGCGACGGAAATATTCGCTCGGCTTCTTCTTCAGCGCGCGGCAGTCGTCGCCGTTGCCACCAGCGCGACCACACAGCGCATCCGATCGTCCGCTGTACGACGCCAGATACCCGCCGGCATGCGCGGCGCAGATCTTCAGCCCGGGAAATCGATCGAGCGTGCCCTCGAAGATCAGATGCGAGAGAAACACCGTGGTCTCGAGCGGGTTGCCGATGGTGTTGCCGAGCAGCCCCTTCCCCTGCAGTCTCGAATTCTGCGTCGTCCCCGCCGCAGGTTGCGGATGCATGAACAGCACGATGCCCAGCTCCTGCGCCTTGGCCCAGAAGGGATCGAACTTGCGATCGGAAAGTTCCATGCCCTCGACACTGCCACCGATCGCCGCACCACGCATGCCGAGCTTCTTCACTGCGTGATCGAGTTGCTCGGCCGCGAGCTCTGGATGCTGGAGTGCCAACGTGGCCATTCCCACGAAGCGATCGGGATACTTGGCGCAAT
>DAINQP010000002.1:0-71134 GCA_036742665.1 Vicinamibacterales bacterium
ACGTCTCGTCGAGAAGCCGCGCCACGTCGAGTTTCAGATCCTCGCCGATCACCACGGCAACGTCGTCCACCTGTTCGAGCGCGAGTGCTCAATTCAACGCCGTCATCAGAAGGTGATTGAGGAAACGCCGTCCACGGCAGTCACGCCGGCGCTGCGGCAACGGATGGGCGAGGCCGCGGTCGCAATTGCACGCGCGGCCGGTTATCGCAACGCGGGCACGGTGGAGTTCCTGCTCGATGGCGCCGGGGACGCGGCGCGTTTCTACTTCCTCGAGATGAACACACGCCTGCAGGTCGAGCACCCAGTGACCGAGCAGGTGACCGGCGTCGATCTCGTCCGCGCGCAGATCGCGGTGGCCTCAGGCGAGCGATTGCTGTGGGGGCAGGACGCGCTCAACCAACGCGGTCACGCGATCGAGGCGCGCGTGTACGCGGAGGACCCGGCACGACACGATCTGCCGCAGGCGGGGCCGCTGCTGCTCTATCGCGAGCCGTCGATGCCGGGTATTCGCGTCGATGCCGGCGTGGTTGAAGGCTCTGAGGTCAGCGTCCATTACGACCCGCTGCTCGCCAAACTGATTGCCTGGGGCGAGACGCGTGAGGCGGCGCGACGCCGCGCGCTGGCGGCGCTGCGCAGCTATCCAATTCTCGGCCTTCGCACCAATGTCGCGCTCCTCGTCGAACTGCTCGAGCACCCGCGTTTCATCGCGGGATCGATCGATACGGGATTTCTGGAGGAGGAAGGCGACGCGATCCGCGCGGGTCTCAGCGCTGAGACACCGCCGGTCGTCGAGGCGGTCGCGGATGCCGCTCGTGCTCCTAGGGCGGGTCCTATGGGATCTGCCGAACCCGGTCCTTCTGGACCGGCCACCACCGATCCGTGGACCTCTTTGCGTGGCGTGCGTGTTTAACGTCACGCCGCTCGGCAATGGACGCTATCTGGTCGAGCACGAGTCGACGACACAGCTCGCGTACGCCATCGCAGCGGGGCGTGAGACCTGGGTCTTTCTCAACGGCCGAGCGTACGTGGTCGGGTCCGCTGCTGTCGCGCGTAGAGGAGCCGCAGTCACCAGCGACGCGGACGCATTGGCTGCACCGATGCCGGCCACGGTCGTGCGCATCGAGGTGAGCCAGGGACAGACGGTCGTCAAGGACAGTGTGCTCATGATGCTCGAGGCGATGAAGATGGAGCTGCCGATCAGGGCGCCGCGCGACGGCCGTGTGACGGCGATTCACTGCCGCGTCGGCGAAATAGTTCAACCGGGCGTACCCTTGTTCGAGATCACGTAATGGACAAGGACGCTGCCGGACTCCTGATCGAGCTGATTGAAAAGGTCGGACTGCTGCGCCGCGACATGCAGCAGAAGAAGGAGCTCGAGAAATACCAGGCGCGGTTTCAGCGCATCGAACAGAAGCTCAATGCGCTCGCCGAACGTCTCTCGCGTGAGGATCCGGAGCTGGCGAAGGCGCTGCGGACGGCGTGGCAGCTACCGGCGCGCAGCCTCGCCTTCCGCAATGCGGACCATCAAAAAGACACGAAGGACTAGTCCTTAGGTCCCTGCGTCTGATTCGACAGATACCGCTCGTAGCCCATCTCCTTGATCTGATGCATCTGGGCCTCGAGCCAGTCCACGTGCTCTTCCTCGTCTTTCAGCAGCTTCGAAAACAGCTCGCGTGACTGATCGTCGCCCTGCTCGCGCGAGATCTGAATCGCCTTGTTGTACATCGCGACAGCATTGACCTCGAGCTTCAGATCGGCCTCGAGCTGCGATTTGACGTTCTGCCCGACACTGAGCTCCATCGGATCCATCGTCGGTGTGGCATCGAGGAACAGCAGGCGCTCAATCAGCTCTTCGGCGTGCTTCATCTCGTCGATCGATTGCTTCCTGATGAAGTCGCCGAGGCCGTGATAGCCCCAGTTGTGGCACATCTCTGCGTGCAGGAAATACTGGTTGATGGCTGTCAGCTCCTCGCGTAGAGCGAGGTTCAGTTGATCGATGACCTGAGCATTCCCGCGCATTCCGCCGCCTCCTTGGCTGCAAACATCGATGACGTTGTGGCACGCCATCGTATGCCGGATAGCGCAGACCGCTCAAACGCAAAGTGGACTGCGACGCCGATTGGCTGTGTTAAAGTACTATGTCGGTGCCGGCAAAACCGCTCGACATCACTCTCGAGATCGCTCCGAAGTCGCGCTTCGACGTCGTCGATCTCCGATCCGAATTCGCCGCCGAACACGAGACGCTCGCCCCGTATCGGAACTGCCTGTACTGGTCCTTCCACACGACGGCCGGATTTCTCGACCGCAGTCTGGCGGTTCGACTGAAAGAGCAGCACATCCCCACCTACGTGGACGCTGTGCGCACGTTCTTCCCGGAGGGCGCCGGCTACGAGCACGACCGCCTGGAGCGGCGTGGCGACCTCGATTCGACGCAACGCGCGGTGGAGCCGCGCAATGCCGATTCGCATCTGGCGTTCATCGCCGGCGGACTGCGCACCTGCGTCACGCACCCGAACCGACCCAATGAGCCGGTCTATTTCGTGGACCTCGACGGCGTAAACGAGGGCCGTCCACGGCGCCGGCTGACACGATTGATCGCGTTCACCCGCGAACGCGTGGTCGGCTCGACACGCATCGAGGTGCCGGTGTCGGAGCACCCGATTGACTCGGTCAACCTGAAGGACCCGCGTCTCGGCGTCTACAGTCAACTCGCCGAGTTCGTGCAGGACGCGGGCGTCGAAAAAGGGCGCCTGCGCGTGACGCTCGATCCGACCGAGCGCCACTCCGCGCTGACGGTGAACGAGTACGAGACGCTGCTCATGCGTTACGACCTCGCTGAGGTCCTGCGCAATCCGCTGCGCTTCGTCGCCGAAAAATCACGGCATGCGCTGGCGAATCCGCGTGCGGTGCCGAACAAGGCGTTGGGCTACGCCAAGTACGACATGGTACGCGTGCTGAACAAGGGCCTTGACGCGCTCGGCTTGCGCGGGTCGTTCGTCGAGAAGGCGATGGCTCGCACACTCGCCCTCCCTGCCGCGCGCTTCTTCCGCATGCACCGGTCGGTGAGTCTGCTCGTGTCCGCCGGTGAGGATGGTCAGCCGAATATCGTCGAGGGCACGTACCAGAGTCCGATCCTGGTGCAGTGGCAGAACGCGCCGCGTCAATCGCGCGTCCTCGACGTCGCGATTACCGAAATTCGTTAGTCGTTCGGGCGTTCGGCTCGTTCGATCGTTCGTGTCGTTTCGAACGATCCGAACATCACCAATGGCTCGAACGATCCGAACGTTATCGAGGGAGCCTTTCAGGCATCTCGGCGACGGCATACGCGATCGCCGCGATCGCGGCAGCCGCCTTCGACACTTCTTCAGGTCCAATCCGCTCGACAGTGTCTGCCGCGCTGTGGTGAATCACGAAGTAGCGCGCCGGGTCGCCGAGATATGCCATCGTCGGCACGTTGCCAGCTTGTGCGATCGGGCCGATGTCAGCACCGCCGCCACCCGCAGTGATCTCTGGAAAGTCGAGCGGCGTGAGCAGGCTGCCGATCTGCAGCATCATCGAGCGCGCCGCCGCATTTCCTGAGAAGCCAAGTGCCGCGGGCGCAAACACCCCCGAGTCGGACTCGAGCGCGAACACGTGGTCGGACGCCGTTGCCGCATGCTTCTCTGCGTACGACGCCGCACCGCGAAGGCCGTTCTCTTCATTCGCGAATAGCACGACGCGCACCGTACGTCGTGGCCTGATGCCCAGCTTCTTCATCAGCCGTACCGCTTCCCACGTGATCACGCAGCCGACGCCATCGTCCGAGGCACCGGCGCCGACGTCCCATGAGTCGAGATGTCCGGCAAGCAGGACGATCTCGTGCGGCTTTTCGCGTCCGCGGATCTCTCCCACGACGTTGGCTGACTCGACGTCGGGCTCATTTCGCGATTCGAGCGTGAGACGCATGCGCACCGTGCGGCCGCGAGCGCTCAGGCGCGCGATGCGATTGGCATCTTCGATTGACACTGCGGCCGCCGGAATCTGCGGCTGTCCCGGCGCGTAGCTCACGCTGCCGGTGTGCGTCGTCCGCAGGCCGAGCGGACCGACGGATCGAACCAACACCGCAACCGCCCCATATTGCGCCCCGCTGCGGGCGCCGCCGTTCCGGTAGGTGACGGTCTCCGAGTAGCCGTTGTACGGCACGTTGAAGAGGACGATGCGGTTCTTTGCCTCGGCACCCTTGACACGCAGGTCGTCAAAACTGGTGACCACGAGGACTTCGGCCTCGAGCCCGCCGTACGGTGTGGGCGCGGTGCCGCCGAGACCGAGAATGGGGATCGGATGGCGAGCCGGATCGATAATCTCCGCCGCTTCCCTGCCGCGCACCCAGTGCGGCACCATCACCCGCTCGGTGCGCACGTTCTCGAGGCCGTCGGCCTTCATCGTCCGCACCGCCCAGTCCACAGCGCGCGTCAGGTTCTCCGACCCGCTCAATCGATGGCCGTAGGAATCGGTCAGCTCCGCCAGGCGCTGCCAGGCGAAGTCGTCGGCGGTTGCGGCCTTGATCAGGCGTGAGGCGTCTTCACGCAGCGGCGTCAGCCACGAGTGCGACGGGGTCGGGCTTTGAGCGGAGACAGTGGTCAGGATCGCGCCCGCGACGAGTGCGAGCAGGCCAGTCAGAGAAGGACGCATGCAGAATACAGGTTAACCGATGTCATAACGCCCAACTTCCAACGACCAACCTCCAACCCAACACCGCTCAATTGGGATTTGGGAGTTGGGAGTGTTGGAACTTGGGAGTCGGGCGGTGGGAGTTAGTTAAGAATGGACTGAAAGTAGGCCGGCAGTCCCGATTTCGTGTCGCGCAGGATCTCCACGATCGCGCGGCGATCGGCCAGCGAGAGCACGCGGTACCGCGGCTGCTTCTCGCGCCCGGCCAACACCTCCCACATCCGGCTGTACACCGCATCGCGGGCGAGGGCGGGCATGGCGTCGAAGGCCGGCGTGTAGATCATGTAGCTGCACGGATACTGAAACAGGCGGCGCCGCAGATCGAAGTCACGGAACGACCGTCCCTGTTTGTCGCGCGGCCCCGATTTCGGAAAACGTTCAGTGAATCCCGAGCCGCCTTTCACCGGCGCGACGAGCGGGGCCTCGTCGATGAACAACAAGTAATCCACCAGGTCTCGCGCGGCCTCGGCCACCCGCGCAGACGCATCGGTGCTCGGCTTCTCGGCGAGCAGCCGTGCCTCCCACCCAGTGCGCGTGATCAGGTTGGTCATCTGCGTCTGATGCGCAAGCACCAACTGTGCGACGACATCGCTATACGGAGTGGGATAGCCCGTGAGATCGAACAGCCCTTCGACCGAGTTGAGTACCGCCTTGGGGTTGGCGATCTTGAGCTTGCCCTTGTCTCCAGGCATGACCGCGACATTGCCCATGTGCTTCGCGCCGCCGTGATCGCCGGTGACCAACCAGCCGCCCCAGCGCTGCTCGAGCGGACTGCCGTGAATCGTCGTGAAGCCGTTCGCGTACGAGATCTCGTCGGGGATCGGGTACATGCTCTGGACTGTCAGGCCAGGAACACCCAGCGTCTCCCATGACAGGTGACAGGCTAGACACTCGTTGTTCCGGACGAAGCGAGGCGACGATGATGCCTTCTGCTCGAGTTCGTAAAAGATGACGCCCTGGGCTGGATCCTGCGCAGCCACTTCGAGAATCCTTCCACCGCGCACCCACCCGACCGCCATCGTATCGCCGAAGTAGACAGCGCGTGGATTCAGGACGTTGATGAGGGGTGCCTGAAAACTACTCTGCGAGAACACCAGCGCTTGAGACTCCACCGGCAAATTGAACGCATCCAGCACCGATTTCAGATAGCCGTTCGACGGGTTGAACGTCAGCGAGACAGATCCGGCCTGCAGCTTTTCGTTGAAGGCGGCTACGGGATCAGTCGGCGGCGTACTCGAATAGCGAATCGCCGGTTCATCGCGAGAGACGACAAAGACATCGCGACGCTGCGCGCTGGCGACGATGCCGGCAGCGAGGATGACGGTGCCAGCGACAAATAAACGGCAAAAAAGGCTCACCCCTTCAAGGGTAGCACTATGATGAAGAGCAATGAATCCGGTCAGTGTTTCTGACGCAAACGGCGTTGCGCTCATCCGCATCGACAACCCGCCAGTGAATGCACTCAGCGACATCGTTCTCGACGCGTTGAGCGCGGCCATAGACGGGGTTGCACGGGATGCGGCGGTGCGGGCTGTCGTCCTTATTGGTGCCGGGCGTACGTTTCCGGCCGGAGCCGACATCAAGGGCCTCGAGAACATCGCCTGGGGCGGGGATTCCGGCGCACCTGATCTGCATGCGCTCCTGCAACGAATCGAGGATCTCCACAAGCCTGTCGTGATGGCCATGCACGGCACCGCACTTGGCGGCGGCCTCGAGATCGCGATGGCTGGACATTATCGCGTCGCTCTCCCCGAGAGTCAGATGGGCCTGCCCGAGGCGAACCTGGGGATCGTTCCTGGCGCTGAAGGTACACAGAGACTGCCCCGTCTCGTGGGTCTCGAGAAGGCCATCGAGATGTGCGTGTCTGGCAAGCCGATCAAGGCCAAAGACGCGCTGGCGGCGGGTCTCATCGATCGAATCATCGAGGGCGATCTCGCGGCGGGCGCAACCGCGTTCGCACGCGAGATGACGTCGCGCACCACACATCCCAAGACTCGGGAACGCACTGACAAGCTGCCCGCCGCTGCCGCCGTGCCAGGGATGATCGCTGCTGGCAAAGAGACGGCGCGCAAGACGCGGCGCCACATGGAAGCGCCGATCAAAGTCATCGACGCGCTCGAAGCGGCCGTGACGCTGCCGTTCGCGGAAGGCTGCACACGCGAGCGTCAGATCGCGCTCGAGTGCATGCGGTCCGAGCAGGCCAAGGCGCTGATTCATGTCTTTTTCGCCGAGCGCGGCGTGTCGCGCGTGCCGGGCGTCACCAAAGACACGCCTGCGGCGACGGTCTCGACCGTCGGCATCGTCGGCGCCGGCACGATGGGTAGCGGCATTGCGATGGCGTGTGCGAACGCCGGCCTTCACGTGCGGATTGTCGATGCCACGCAGCAGGGGGTCGACAACGGGATCGCGACCATTCGCAAGAACTACGACGTCTCGGTAAAACGTGGACGATTCACAGTCGACCAGGTCGAACAGCGCATGTCGTCGATCCGTCCGCAGATGGGTTACGAGGGCTTTAGCGACGTCGACCTGATCATTGAGGCGGTGTTTGAAAATCTCGCGCTCAAGAAAGACATCGTTGCGACGCTGGATCGCGTCGTCAGGCCGGGCTCCATCATCGCCACGAACACATCGACGCTCGACATCGACGCGATCGCCGCAGCCACGTCGCGGGCTGACAACGTCGTCGGCCTTCACTTCTTCAGCCCGGCGAACGTGATGCGGCTCGTCGAGATCGTGCGGGGCAAGAAGACGTCACCCGAGACGCTTGCCACGGCGATGGCGCTGGCGAAACGCCTCGGCAAGGTCGGCGTCGTGGTCGGCAACTGCGAAGGGTTCGTCGGCAATCGGATGATGTTCCCGTACATGTACGAGTGCCAGTTTCTGGTCGAGGACGGAGCAACGCCCGAGCAGGTCGATCGCGCGCTCACCGACTTCGGCATGGCGATGGGCATGTTCGCGGTGGACGACATGGCCGGGCTCGACGTCGCCTGGCGCGTGCGTCAGGAACTGCACCAGTTCAGCAAGCCGGGCGACCGCAAGCCGCTCGTGGCTGACACGCTGTGCGAGATGGGGCGCTTCGGGCAGAAGTCCGGCAAGGGCTGGTACGTCTACGGCGACGACCGCAAGCCGACGCCGGATCCCGAAGTGCTGGCGCTGATCGAGCGCGCCGCCAATGCCGCCGCCATTCCACGTCGTCCGATTGCCAACGAAGAAATCATCGAGCGGACCATATACGCACTGATCAACGAAGGTGCGCGCGTGCTCGACGAAGGCTACGCCAGCCGCGCGGCTGACATCGATGTGGTCTACACCAGCGGCTACGGCTTCCCCGCGTGGCGTGGCGGCCCGATGTTTTACGCCGATCGCGTCGGATTGAAAAAAGTGTACGAGCGCGTGTCGGCGTTCCATCGCGAGCTCGGGCAGCGATGGGCGCCCGCGCCGCTGCTCGAGCGCCTGGCGCGTGAGGGCTCGACGTTCAAGGCATTCGACAAGAGCCGCGCCTCTGACCTGGCCGGTACGACAGCGTAGATGTCGGCCACGCGCAAAGTGCGAGCCGTTCGGGTTGCGCCATCCGACGCCGTCGTCCGTCGCGGTACCAACGGTGCGGTCTACATGCAGTCGGGCGTACCGCTCGGCCCATATCAGACACGGATTACCGATTCGCTCGACCATTGGGCGGCGCACGCACCCGACCGCACGTTCCTCGCACAGCGAGACGACTCTGTAGCGGCGGGGCTTCCGCCTTCGCGTGAAGCTTCGGCGGACCGCCGTAGCCTCGGCGAAGGCGGTCAGGCCCGCGTGGACACGACGCGCGGATGGCGGCGGTTGAACTACGGCGACGCGCTCACGCGCGTGCGTCGCATCGCGCAAGCACTCCTCGATCGCAAGCTGTCGCTCGACCGGCCGATCGTCATCCTCTCGGGCAACGGCATCGACCACGGACTGCTGGCATTGGCCGCCATGTACGTCGGCGTCCCCTATGCGCCGATCGCACCAGCCTATTCGCTCCAGGCCACCGAGTACACGGCCCTGCAGCGGATCTTCGAGCGCGTCGAGCCGGCGCTGGTCTTCACCGAGAATGGCGGGGCCTATGAACGCGCGCTGCGGTCGGTGCTCACCAATCGGATCGAGCTGGTGGTGTCTGGATCGCCAGGCAGGCTGCGCTCGACGCCATTCTCCGAATTGGAGGGCGCGCGAGACACGGCTGCCGTAGACGAGGCGAAGCAACACGTGACCGGCGAGACGATCGCCAAAGTACTTTTCACATCGGGATCGACCGGACGGCCGAAGGGCGTGATCAACACACAGCGGATGCTGTGCTCGAACCAGGAGATGATCCGCTCCGTCCTCACATTCCTCGCCGACGAGCCACCGGTGATCTGCGATTGGTCGCCGTGGAATCACACGGCAGGGGGCAATCACAACTTCGGACTCGTGTTGCGAAACGGCGGCACGCTGTACATCGACGAAGGCAAGCCGACGCCGGCGCTCTTCGCGGCCACACTGGGCAACCTGCGCGAGATACCCTGCACGGCGCATTTCGCGGTGCCGCGCCTCTACGAGATGTTGATGCCGCACCTGCGCAGCGACGCCGTGCTGCGCCGGACATTCTTCAGCCGTGTGCAGCTGCTCTTCTATGCGGCGGCCGGCCTCGGTCAGCGGTTCTGGGACGAGCTCCGCGACGTGGCACTCGAGGCTTGCGGCGAAGAAATCATGATCATGACCGGCTTCGGCGCCACCGAGACCGCGCCGTTCGCCTTCACGACCGCCACGCTCAATGCGTTTGCAGGACTCGTCGGTCTTCCCGCGCCCGGCATCGAAGTGAAGCTGACGCCGGTCGAGTCGAAGATGGAAGCACGCGTTCGTGGTCCCAACATCACACCGGGCTACTGGCGCGATGCCGCCCTCACCGCCGCAGCCTTTGACGAAGAAGGCTTCTATCGTCTCGGCGATGCGATGGAGTTTGCCGATCCGATCGATCCGCGAAACGGCCTCGTGTTCAATGGACGCCTGGCCGAGGACTTCAAGCTGTCCACCGCCACTTGGGTCAGCGTCGGTCCACTCCGCGCAAAAATTCTGGCCCAGGCCGCCGGCCTCGCACAGGATGTCGTCATCGCTGGCCACGACCGCGAATACGTAACCGCGCTGGTTTTTCCGAACCTGCAAATGTGTCGCGACGTGCTCGGCGCCGGCGCTGACACGCCGGCGCGAGCCGTGCTCTCGCACCCGGTCATCGTGAGGCGGTTCAGTGAGGTGTTCACGACTCTCGCCGCCGTGAGCACCGGCAGCTCGACCTTCGTCGCGCGCGCGATCGTGCTCGAGGATCCGCCGTCGATGGACGCGCGCGAGGTCACCGACAAAGGCTCCATTAACCAGAAGGCCGTGCTGGTACACCGCGCGGCAGTCGTTGACGAACTCTATTCGGCGTCTCCGTCCCCGCATGTGCTGATTGCCCATCAGCCAGCCGAAACGGCAGCGCCCTCCGCTGATGCCCACACACTCCATCAATGTTGACGGGCTGGTCGCCCTCGACGTACACGTCCACCTCGAACACACGGGCGAGGAGACCGAAGCCGACAAGAAGGCCGCCGCATATTTCAAAGGCGGCGGCGCGCGCGATGCCGCATCGCTGGCCGAGTACTACCGTTCACGCAAGATGGCCTGTGTCATCTTCACCGTGGACGAGACGCTCAGCGGCGTGCCGCGCCTGTCTAACGACGCCGTCCTGGAGTTCGCAGCGCAGAACCCCGATATCGCGCTACCGTTCGTCAGCATCAACCCGACCCGGGGGACTGAGGCCGTCCGCGAAGCGAAACGGCTCGTCGCTACCGGTCAGGTCCGCGGCCTCAAGCTGCATCCACCCATTCAGGAGTTCTGGCCCAACGATCGACTCGCCTACCCACTCTACGAGGTCTTTGCCGAAGCGCGGCTGCCGGTGCTCTTCCACACTGGCCACAGCGGCATTGGTACCGGCATGCGCGGCGGCGGCGGCATCCGGCTGAAATACGGCAACCCGATGCCCATCGATGATGTCGCGGTGGACTTTCCCGATATGCCGATCGTGCTGGCGCATCCGTCGTTCCCCTGGCAGGACGAGGCGATCTCAATGTGTCTGCACAAGCCGCAGGTCTACATCGACCTGTCGGGATGGTCGCCCAAGTACTTCTCGCCGACGCTGGTGCAGTACGCGAACTCGCTGCTGAAGCACAAGGTGCTCTTCGGGTCGGACTATCCGCTGCTCACGCCCGATCGGTGGCTCGCTGACTTCGAGAAAGTTGCGTTCAAGGACGAAGTGCGACCGCTGATACTCAAAGAGAACGCGGTGAAGTTGTTGGCGCTACGGTAGCGACTGCACGAGACTTCACGCGTAGTCATTGTTTGAGTCTTGCGTGTCGAGTTTTGAGTTACAGGCGTCGCTCGCCCTCGCCGATAACCCCGAGGAGTGAGCGCAGAGTTTTCACCCTCGGAGTCTGTCCACGAGATGCCGCACGCCGGCAATGACGGCATGGATTCTTTCCACGCCGAGCTGAAGCTCAAAAAGAAGGACTTCAAGCGGCTGTTCGACCCGACGCGCGAGCTCGATGGCTGGGAACGCTACCGCGCACTCATCGATGCCTCGGACGAAGCCTACGACCTCATCGACATCAGCAATCGCGAGGCACGATTTGCCTTGATCGTCATGGGCGCGCTCAACGCGATGCCCCTGCTGCTGTTGACCAAGACCGACGTCATCTCCTCGATGACGCGCGGCGAGCGCATCTGGATGGTGTCGTTCCTGATCGGCTACGCGCTGCTGTTGCTCTACTTCATTCTGCAGGCGATCGAGGCGCTGCATCCCGGTCGCTTTCGTCCGTCGATGAAAGACTGGCCGACTGCCAGCCCGGACTATCCTGCCGGCGTCCGCTACTACGAGGACGTGATCAAGCGGACCCCCGCTGAGACGTGGGCGACGTGGCAGCACGTGCGGCTCTCTCAGCTCAACGCCGAGCTCGCCGTGCAGCTGCATGGCCTGGCGCTGAAGAACGACGCGAAGCACCGTGCCGTGCGGCGGTTGTTCATCGGCCTCCGCGCCATGGCGTTCATGCTTGGTGCGGTGCTGGCGATGTATCTCGTGTTCTCCTGGACGTAAGAAAGGGGTCGGGAGTCATTTCCTCCACCGAGGGTCTTCAGGAAAATGACTCCCGACCCTTTTCAATGACAGACGTCCGCGCCCGAGTCCGTCCGTCCGCCGCCCACTTGTAGGAAGTCCCAGCTATATCCCTGCGCCGTCAGCGTGAGCTTCAGAAGGCCGTGCGCGATGATTTGCACCTCGCTCTGCGGATGCACGCGCATCACGGTGTAGAGCCCCGCACCGCCGGTGCCGACGATGAACTGACGGATCCCGTGCGCGTCGTTGCGCTGACCATCAGGTGACATCGGCGCGTACCGCTCGTATAGATGCTCGTGCGCGCTGATGATCACATCTACACCCTGCTCGTAGAGCATCTGCCATAACGCCGCGAGTCGAGCGTTGTCGCCGTTCGGCCCGGAGCTATAAAGTGGATGGTGAAAGTACGCGAGCGCGCATCGCGATGTATTGGCCGTGAGTTCGGCTCGAACCCACTGACCTTGCGCCGTCGAGCCGCCCACCGGCAGGTTGCTGTTCAATGAAAGGACCAGCCAGTCGCCGGCTCGGAAACTGTAGTAGCCCTGCCCCGATGGTCCAGCTTGTCCTCCGAAATAGTCGTAATAGGGCTGAGCGCCTGACGACTCGTACTCATGGTTGCCTGGGCTCGCGCGGGTCCTCGACTTGTGCCTGCCCCACACCGGGTCATAGCAGGTCGCAAACTCTTCTGCCGTCCCGTGACGATACGCAAGATCGCCAACGGCGAGGATTGTCCCATCCAGCGAATCGAGCATCAGGCCTGTCTCAATCGCCGGCGTCGATCCGCACACACCGACGTCACCCGCGGCCAGCAGCATCGTCGAGGACGGCGGCGGTGACGGCCCACTCACCCACTGGTCGCCTCCACCGGCGCACGACAGCGTCGTGAGCAGAACGAGGAGCCAGAGTGTGCAATATCGTGTGCGGTGTACGTTCATGAGTCGGCGCATGCGAGCCGATATGACTAAGGCTTCTCACAAATGATTCGCCCGACTTCTTCTGATATCGGCAGCTGGCGATGTGCTCCGCACGTTGCCCTTCGCTCGCTCTGTGCTGCGGCAGCGATCGTGCTCGCGCTATCGGCCCCGGCGTCGGCGCAGCAGGCTGCTGGCACACAGAAGGCCGAATCCGGCGTGCAGTGGGACGAGGGCTCGATACGTTTCGGCGACTCGTTCCGCATCGAGCCGAAGGTCCGCGTGCAGGCCGACATGCTCTTGTGGAATGACGAGGGACCGATCGAGGACCGCTTCTCGTGGGGCAGCCGGCGTCTCGGTGTGAATGGCGAGCTGTTCAACCGCGTCCAGTTTCAGGTGGAGCGCGCCTTTCAGGACGACGATGACGACGATACGCCGTGGCGTGATGTGTATGTAGACGTGCGCGTCAATCGCGCGTTTCAGGTGCGCGGCGGCCGGTTCAAGTTGCCATTCAGCCTCGAGCGAAACACCAGCCGCGACGATCTTGATTTCATTCAGCGCGCGACCGCCGTTCGCGCGCTGTCGCCAGCGCGCGACACGGGCGTGATGGTCCACGGCCGCGTCGCCAATCGCATGGTCGAGTATGAAGCCGGGGTCTTCCAGCACGCCGATGGTTTGGATCTGACCGACGACCCAAATTCCTGGAGCGCACTTGGTGCGGCGCTGGCTGCCCGCGCGATCGTCTCGCCCGTCCGTGACAAGGCCGACGGGGCCACGCGCGATCTGCACTTCGGTGTCGCGCTGGTCCGCAACACGACCGCCGAAGGCCTCAACAGCGTAGTCGGCCGCTCATTCGACAACGATCGATTCTCCGAGCGGATGAACGTGAACGGCCAGCGCACGCGTCTCGGCGCCGAGGGGCTCTGGCGTGGGCGTCGCGCGACGATCAAGGGCGAGTTGCTGCAGCTCACCGACCAGCGCCTCGGACAGGCCATCACCGGGGGTGACCTGTCCGATCTCGTTCAGCGTGGTGGATATCTCACCGGAATCGTCCGCGTTCTCGGCAAACCAGGGAGGCGCGGCCAGGCTCTGGACGTCGCCGCCCGCCTCGATCGATTTTCGCTCGGCAGCGCGAATGATACCGACGACCCGTTCACGAACCCCCGCGCCGATCACATCGCGCCGCTGGCCAAGAACACCTGGACGTTCGGCGGCAACTGGCAGGTGCATCGCTGGGTTCGCGTCCAGGGCAACCTCATTCGGGAAACGCTGGTGGACTCGCTCGGCGTACGCGACATCATCACCGAGCCGCGTTGGACGGCGATCATGCGCTTCCAGTTCGCGCTGTAAACGGAAATCCGGAATGTTCAGACCTGTGCTTCGTCGCCTCGTCATCGGCCTCGTCCTGCAATCAGCGGCAGCCACGTCCGTGCAGGCGCAGACGACAGACGATCTGTTCAACGAAGGCGTCGTGCAGACGCTGGAGATCACGATCCACTCGCGCGACTGGGATACGCTGCGCGCGAACTTCACCAGCAACGACTTTTATCCGGCCGACGTCGCCTGGAACGGCCTCCGCGTACGCAACGTCGGCATCCGGTCGCGCGGGCTCGGCAGCCGCAGCGGCGTGAAGCCAGGCCTCGAGCTGAACTTCGCCCACTACAGCTCACGCGGAGAGTTCCTCGGCCTGCGGTCGCTGGTCCTCGACAATTTGACCACCGACCCCTCGATGATTCGTGAGCGCGTGGCGATGGCGTTTTACCGGAGGCTCGGTATACCGGCGCCGAGAGAAGCGCACGCCAACCTGTATGTGAACGGTCACTACGCCGGCCTTTACGTCATCGTCGAACCGGTGGACAGCGTGTTCCTGCAGCGGTGGTTGAGCGAAAACAGCGGCGCATTGTACGAGTATCACTGGTTGACGCCGTATTTCGCGACGTTCCTCGGAGAGAACCTCGACCTCTACCCGCCGTACTTCGAACCGCGAACGCAGCAAACCCGCTCGACGTTCGATCTGTTCGATCCGATTCGCGAGCTGTTCCGCACCATCAACAACGCACCGGCCAACTCGTTTCGCGATTCCGTCGGCGCACGCCTGGATCTGGAATCGACGATGCAATTGATCGCGTCTGAAGCCTTCATGGCCGAGTGGGACGGTATCCTCGGGTACGCGGGTCTCAATAACTTCTATCTGTATCGTCCGGCCACAACCGCGCCAGCCCGCATCCTGCCCTGGGATGCCGACCACACGTTCCAGGCTCCTGACTACCCGCTGCTCGCCGGTGCCGCCGAGAACGTGTTGATGCGGCGGATGCTCGAGGATCCGGTGCTGCGGGCACGCTACTTCCAGCTGGTGCTCGAAGCCGTGAACGCCGCCTCGTCTGGCGACTGGCTGATCAACGAGGTCACGAAAGACTACCAGCAGATTCGCGAGTCGGTGCTGGCCGATCCGTTCAAGCCGTACACGAACGAGGAATTCGATGCGGCATTCGCGGACCTGCTCGCGTTCGCGCGGACGCGTCCGGGGTTCGTCACGTCACAGGTGCAGCAAAACAGATAGGTGCAATCGGACTGGCGCACGTCGGTGCTAATCGACTATCGCTCGTCGGTGCAATCAGACTGACGCTCGTCGGTGCGATTGGGCTGACGCGTGTCGGTGCAAGACATCTCACGCGCGTCGGTGCGGGACTGCGGGTCCGGGCAAACCACGTCGTTGCGGGCCAATCCTGATCGCACAGCCTATAATGCTTCTCGAATGGGAGGCTCCATGCTCCGACGCGTTCTTGCCGTCTGCATCGCGCTGCTCGCGTGTCTGCAGCTGACGTCAGCGCAGTACTTGAAGCATCCGGATCCGCGGATCCCGCGCACGCCTGACGGCAAACCCGATCTGTCGGCGACGGCGCCGCGGCTGCCCGACGGCAAGCCCGATCTCACCGGGATCTGGAACGCCGCTGATGGGCGCTTTCTGACCAACATCGCGCGACGCGCCGGCTTCGACGCGCCGTTTACGCCCGAAGGAGCGGCGATCTTCAAGCAGCGGCAGGAGACGGAAGGACGAGACCGCCCTGCGGGCCGCTGTCTCCCGCATACCGTGCCGACGGCGATGATGGTGCCGAACTATCCGTGGAAGATCGTGCAGACGCCGAACCTCATGGTGGTGCTCTTCGAGAACTTCACCCAGTGGCGTCAGATCTTCACCGACGGACGAGACTTTCCCGCCGAGCGCGCCCCGACCTGGTTCGGCTACTCGGTCGGCAAGTGGGACGGCGACACCTTTGTCGTCAACGTGACCGGCTTCAACGACAAAGGGTGGCTCGATGACGGTGGCCACCCGCGCAGCGAGGCGATGCACGTCACCGAACGCTGGCGCCGCCGCGATTTCGGCCACCTCGACATCGACTTCACGTTCGAAGATTCGAAGATGTATACGAAGCCGTGGACGGTGACCATCCCGTTCGTCCTGCTACCGGACACTGACATCATCGAGAACGTCTGCGAGAATGAGAAAGATGTCGAGCACATCTTTTTCAACGGGACGAAACCGAAATAAGGTCCTCGTCCTCGCGGTCCTGCTGCTATGCGCGCCGCTGCGCGCACAGGACACCTCCCGGGACCCCGACCGCCTGTACGCCGATCGCGAGCACCTGCAAAGCGCGATGGACGCGGCCACAGTGTGGGAGTCCCGCCTCAAGACCAACCCCAAGGATTTCGAATCAGCGTGGAAGCTGGCCCGCGCCTGCTACTGGCTGGGCGGCCATGTCGCCGAAGACGCTCGACGGGCGCAGTACGAACGCGGCATCGAAGCGGCACGACAGGCGTCGCTCCTGCAGACCGGTCAACCCGAAGGCTACTTCTGGATGGCGGCCAACATGGGCGCGATGGCCGAGTCATTCGGCTTGCGTGCGGGCATCAAATATCGCAGCCCAGTGAAGAAGGCGCTGGAAACGGTGTTGATGCTCGACCCTGGCTTTCAGCAGGGCTCGGCCGACCGTGCGCTCGGGCGGTGGTATCTGAAGGTGCCGAGGCTGTTCGGGGGCAGCAAGGACCAGTCAGTCGAACACTTGAAAAAATCACTCACCTATGATCAGGCGAGCACCGCGTCGCACTACTTCCTCGCTGAGACGTATCTCGAGATGGACCGGCGGGACGAGGCGCGTCAGGAAGCGCAGAAAGTCCTGGATCTGCCCGCGAACCCAAACTGGGCGCCTGAAGATCGCGAGTTCAAGCAGAAAGCAAAGACCCTCCTCGAACGCCTGCGCTAGCGGTATAGTTCCCGCTCAACGAGGTGACGACATGACTCGACTGACGCGCGCGCTGGCGCTTGCCGGGATCGGCATGATTCTGCTGCCGGTCACGATGGGCTCTCAGGGCCAGCTCAATCCGAAGGCCGTTGAATTCATCAAGGCCGTCGACATCAAGTGGGTCCGCAACGCCGCGGGCACGCAGGAGACGGCCACACTCTTCGGCGACCCGACGAAGCCGGGCATGTACGTCCAGCGCTTGCGGTGGCTCCCCGGGAACATGAGTCGCCCGCATTTCCACCCCAACGACCGCTTCTTCGTCGTCATCGAGGGCACGTGGTGGCTCGGGTCGGGCGAGAAGTACGATCCGAATAGCACAGTGGGTGTGCCAGCCGGAACGTTCGTCGTACACCACGCCGGCGAAATTCACTACGATGGCGCCAAGGACGCGCCGGTGGTGATTCAGGTGATGGGCATGGGACCGAACACCTCGACGCCGGCGGAGAAGAAGTAGATCGTTCGGGGCGTTCGGGTCGTTCGAAGGGTTCGAATCGTTCCGGAACGTTCGAACCGTTCTGAACGAGAACGATCCGAACGTCACGAACGATCCGAACGACTCAAAAATCGATCTGCGCGCTGATCTTCGCGAAGCGCGGGGTCAGCACACCGGTCGGCCGCGGAAATGGCAGCGCCGTGCTGTAGGCTGCGTTGTACGTAAGCGCCGGGTTGGCGTTGAACACGTTGTAGATATCCACGCCGACGTTGGTACGCGTCCGGCCGAACCGCAGCAGCTTGGCGATCCGGAAATCCACCTCATTCAGGCGATCGCCGTACATCGTTCCCGGCTCGATCAGATTCACCACAACACTGCCCCCCGGCGCGGAGAGATTGCGACCGAGCTGCGCCGAGACCATCGCGTTAGTCACAGTGAAGTTGGCCGCCAATGGTGCGCCCTGTTCACTCCGGAACGTGCCGCTCACCAGCACGTCGATCTTCGGCACGGTATATGTGGCCAGGCCGGTCACGCGAGTGGTGTAGCCGGTTGACGTGTGGCAGTACGGGAACACCGGGCTTGCGTACACGTTGCCTGGACCGCTCGCGTTCGCCGGCGTCACGTAGTTCAGCTCAGGGTTGGCGTCCCTGATTCCGCACAGGTCACGCACGGTTTGTCCGGTGAGCAGGCCGCCCTGCATCGTGAGACCGTTCCGCGGGCGCGCCGTCACGTTGAGCAGGATGCCGTTGTAATGCTGGTACCACTCGCCAAAGTTCTCGGCCTTGGTGAAGTAGTCGTTCACCTGCCCGAACTTCGCGGGTACGACGTCGTAGAGGCCGTTGATCGGGTAGCCACCACCGTCGGGCAGACGGGGATCGGATGGCGCAGTGATGCTGAACGGCGTGAAGTCGGCGGGCACCGTGGCGAGGTTGTCGTCCACGAAGAAGTTGTCGAGCCAGCGCCGGAAGTAGCCGACCTCCACTGAGACGCGCGGTAGCACTTCCTGCTGCACCGACACGCCGAACTCCCAGTCAGCAGGACGCACGCCCCAGCCCTCGAGCGCCGCCGGATCGAAGTTTCGGCTCAAGGTTGCAGTGCCGAAGTTGCGATCGCTGATGGCGCCGCACGAATCCCCGCCCGCCGCCAGGGTGTTCTGCGCGTCGGGATTGGACAGGTTGCAGTCGGGAATGAAGTTGCCGTTGCCGTCGGTCCATGACCGAGTGACCGGCGGACGTCCCAGCTCGGTGCTGCCAGCCATGCGCGACGTCGGATTCGTGATCGAGTAGTTGCCGTTGTTGTTGCTCGCGGCATCGAGGTAGCGTCCGAGGTTCACTTTCACCGCCGTCTTGCCGTTGCCGAACAGGTCGTAGGCCAGACCGAGGCGCGGTGAAATGTCGTTGTAGCCGACAACGCCGGCGGTTTCCGGAAAGACGATTGGCGTCGGTAGGAACCGGGTGGGACCAACCACCTGCTCGGGCGAGTAACTCCAGGCGTGGTCGAACCGGAGCGCACCCTGCAGTGTCATGCGGCCGAGGGTCCACTGCTCCTGTGCATAGACGGCGTGATAACGCGTGCGCAGTTTGCGCAGGTTGGAGTGCAGCGTCAGCGTGATCAGGTTCGGCACGCCGTTATTGAGGCGGTAGGCGACCTTCTCATCGTTCGTGAAGTACTGCTCATCATCGGCGTAGAAGGTTCCCTGGTAGCCAACCTTCATGTTGTGCGCACCAGTGACGTAGGTCATCGAGGCGTTCCAGTTGTGTTGCCCCATCCAGTGCGACGCCCAGTTGGCGGAGCGGTAAGTCAGGTTGGGGATGTTGCCGTTGAGCGGGCAGTTTGGCGCGCACTGCTCGGTGACGCGCACGAGACTGCGGGTCAGGTTGCCCGGCATCTCGTCGCCGCCCCAGCGGGTGAGGTAGTCGCCGAAGCCGGCGGTCAGCAACACGCGATTGGTCATCGGCGAGTTCCACGTCAGCTGCTGCACTCGCTGAAAGCGATTCTCGTACGTCGCAGTTTCCGGCGCCGCGGTCGCCGATCCGCCGTAGACGAATCCGCCTTCCTCCGGCTGCGTCCGGCACCCGTCGTCGTTCGCAGAATACGTCGCACCGGTGCACGGCTTCTGTTCATCCCAGTAGATGTTGAACTTGTTGCGTGGCGTCGCCTGCACGGTCAGGCGCAGACTCGCGACCGACCAGCTGCCCGCGGCGCGCGACTGCCGCGTCGTGTCGGCTTCGTAGGTCCACTTCGTCGGATCGCCGGCATTCGTGTTCGCATACATCCCGGAGACGGAGGAATGCGATCCCTGATTGCGCAGGTTCAGGAAATACCAGAGCCGATCCTTCTTGATCGGCCCGCCGATGCCGGCGGTGTAATCCCACAGCTTGAGCAGCCGCCCGGGCGTGCCGAGCCCCGCTGCCTGCAGTTCCGGCGTGTAGTTGCTCCCGACCATGCCCTCGCTGACGCCGGCCAGGAACAACGAACCGCGAAGGGTGTTGCCACCGGTCTTGGGCACAACGCTCAATGACGGTCCAGAGACTTCGGCTTCACCGAGTCCTGCCGACACCGTGAACGAGATCTCCTGCGCGTTGGCAATGTCGGCGTTGTAGCCGGAGACGCCGCCGCCATTGCGAGCGGCGCCAACGCCGAGGCCGTCCACCTGCAGACGTCCTTCGTTGCCGTTGCGCCCGCCAGGGGTACCGAACACGACCATGCCCGGTGTGGCCTGCACGTTGGCAGGCGATGTGCCCTGCGTCTGAATCGCCGGCACGAGCAGCATCACGCCGGTGTAACCACGCGCTGTCGGGATCGCGCTGAGCACTTCCCCGGTGATCGTCGCCTGCCGCCGCACGCTCTGAACGTCCACCATCGGCGACTCGCCAGTCACCGTGATCGTTTCCTGAACCGCACCGACGCGCAGGTCCACACTGACCGTCGCGGTCATCAGACCAGTGAGTTCGATGCCCTCGCGTTTGACCGTCGAAAAACCTGTCAGCGTGAATGTGACGGCATAGGTGCCCGCACGTAAATCGACGATCTGATAGCGACCCGTACTATCGGTGACCGCCGTCCGCACTTTCTCGATGAGCACATCGCTCGCGGCCTCAACGGTGACGCCGGGGAGCACCGCCCCCGAACTGTCTCGCACGAGACCTGCGATGGTGGCCTGCGCCCAGACGGTCGCTGGCGTCAATGCGAGGGTGATAAATGAGAAGACGACCCATGTGTTCAGACGATTCCGCATAATGTGTCTCCCTGGAATTGGGAGCGGAGACGTCCGCCCTACCCCGTGCGGGTTATACGCCCCGATCATCGTGTGGTCAATCGCGATCTGGCCCATGGGCGCCGAAGCGCGCAGCGGGAAGGCGGCGCCTTGACGTGGCGTACGAGTGGGCGATACCTTCAGTGGGAAGTCACGAGTTTTGGGCCTAATACGAAAGGACTAGCCCCCGATGTACGCCGCCCATACCGGCACGCTGCCGGTCACGGACCAGACATTTATCGGGCGTCTCAACACGCAGTGGCATGAACGGGCGCTGCAAGGCTTCATGGTGATCGTACTGGCCCACTGGGCGGAGCACCTGCTGCAGGCGTTTCAGATCTACGCGCTTGGATGGCCGGTGCCGCAGGCGCTCGGCGCGCTGGGCTACTTCTTTCCCTATCTCGTCACGTCCGAAATGCTGCACTACGGTTACGCGCTCGTGATGCTGACGGGACTGTGGATGCTGCGTTCGGGATTTACCGGTGAGCGCGATCAGAGGTGGTGGACCATCGCACTGTCGATCCAGTTCTTCCATCACGTCGAGCACTTCCTGCTGCAGGGTCAGTACCTACTTGGTCAGAATCTGTTCGGACGGCCCGTGCCAACGAGCATCCTGCAGCTGTGGGTGCCGCGCGTGGAGCTGCATCTCTTCTACAACACGGTCGTCTTCATTCCGATGATGATCGCGATGTATTACCACATGTTCCCGTCGCCGGCCGCGACCAGGCAGCAGTGCACGTGTGCGTGGCACCGCGGGCTCAGCGCCGCGTCCTGACGGCTGTCGTCATCCTCGCCTGCAGCCTCGCCACAGCGTGCGCGGCCCCCGGTTGCGATGTCCATTCGGATCGCGAGCGTGAATCCAACGGCGCAACCAGCATTTCGTGGACGCTCGATCCGTCACCACCGTTTGCCGGCACGCCACTCGTCGTTCGCCTGACGCTCCGCGATCGCGAGCAAAAGCCGGTGACCGGTGCGCGGTTGCAACTGGAAGGACTGATGTCGCATCCCGGCATGGCGCCGGTAACCGTCGCCGTGACCGAGCGCGGCAACGGTGAGTACGAAGCGCCGCTGCAGTTCACGATGGCCGGCGACTGGATTCTGGTCGTCACCGGTGAGTTGCCGGGCGGCGGCCAGATCAACAAGCAAATCGAGATCGACGGCGTCCGTCCGGCTTCTTAGCGCATGAATATCCTGCGCCTTCCATTCCTCGGTGCATTCCTGCGGTGGCGTCATGCGCGAGTCGTGCTGCAGGTGGTGCTGCTGATCGCTGCAATCGCGGTCGTGCTGCACGGGCTCGTCGGCCCACAACTCGCGCCGCGCAACCTCGCGACGGTCGTCACGTCCATTCATTGGCGCGGATTCCTCATTCTGGCTATCGTGGGCGTCGGCAATTTGTTCTGCACCGCCTGCCCGATGGTCCTCGCACGCGATGCGAGCCGGCGCGTTTTTCATCCGGCGCTGCGCTGGCCGCGATGGTTGCGTGGCAAATGGCTCGGGCTGGCACTGCTCATCGCCGTGCTGTTCTCATACGAGTTGTTCGATCTGTGGTCGCAACCGCGGGCGACGGCGTGGCTCGTGCTCGGCTACTTCGGACTGGCCATCGTCATCGACACGGTCTTCAAGGGCGCATCGTTCTGCAAGCACGTCTGCCCCATCGGCCAATTCAATTTCACGGCGTCGACGATGTCGCCGACGGAACTGCGCATCGTCGATCGTGAGACCTGTCTTACGTGCCGGACATCGGATTGCATCAAAGGTACTCCGGTTGAAGCCGGACACCACGTGCAACGCGGCTGCGAGCTGGGACTCTTCCTGCCGATGAAGGTCGGCAATCTCGATTGCACGATGTGCCTCGATTGCGTGCACGCCTGCCCGCACGACAACATCGCACTCGCGACACGCACGCCGGGAGCCGAGCTGCTCGAGCGCGGACGACGGTCCGGCATCGGCCGACTTCAGCAGCGCGCCGATCTTGCCGCACTTGCGGTGGTCTTCACATTTGCGGCGCTGGTGAGCGCCTTCGCGATGACGAGTCCGGCTTACGCTGTTGAGCAGCGGCTCGCCGCGACGATCGGCGCTCGCGCCGAGTGGCCGGTCCTGGCGATCATCTTCGGTGTTGGCCTGCTGCTCGCACCTGCGCTGCTGGTATCGACTGCCGGCGCCATCACCCGCCTGTTCTCGGACGATCGCGGATCGCTGCGCGCCACGGTGCGTGCCTACGCATATGCGCTCATCCCGATCGGGTTGGGGGTCTGGGTGGCCCACTACGGCTTCCACTTGCTGACTGGAGTACTGACGATCGTTCCAGTCGTGCAGAGCGCGACCATCGACGCGTTCGGTCACGCGCTGCTCGGCGGTCCGTTCTGGGGTTGGGTCGGGCTGCAGCCCGGGGCGGTGTTTCCGATTCAGCTCGGATGCGTCGTGCTTGGCGCTGCCGGATCGATGGCCATGGTCCAGGCCATCTCGCAACGGGATCAGCCGTCCCGGCCAATGCTCGCATCGGCGCCGTGGCTCGCCCTCGTCCTGTTACTAACAACCGCCGCGCTGTGGATTCTTTCCCAGCCCATGGAAATGCGGGCGGTGAGCTTTTTCGGATGACCCTCCTTCGCCGCTTCGGTGCTTCGGCGGGGCAAGCCCGCGGCGCACGAGCGGTGATCGCGGCGCTCGCGGTGCTCGCCGTGCAGGACTCGTTGCGGGCGCATTCAGGTCCGCCGTTTCCGATCGTGACCGATGCCGTTCGCGGCCCCTACACGATCTCCATCTGGACAGATCCAGATGCGACGGACAACGGCACACCTGCCGGTCAGTTCTGGATCGTGATCGCCTCATCGACCAAAGGCACCCGACTTCCCGCCGAGACGCGGGCGACCTTGTCCGTGCAGCCGTCGGCGCCGCCGTCTCCCTCACAGGCCATCGTTCAATCCGCACGCACCGAGCCCGTACGCGGCGATGTTGCGAATCAGTTCGGTGCCGTGCTGATGGACCACGAGGGATCGTATGCGGTCCATATCGAGGTCACCGGCCCGATGGGTGTAGCGTCGATCGATGCGATGGTTGAAGCGACGTACGACCTCCGGCCACCGCCATACATGCTGGTGTGGTATCTCTTCCCCTTTGTGATCGCGGGATTCCTGTGGACGCGATTGCTGCTGCGTCGCCGAGCGGGCCTGCGCCCGTCTGATAGAGTCCCCCTGCCGTGACTGCTTCTCGAGCCCCCGGGCGAGCGCCGACGACAGCGCTGCTGCTTGGCCTGATCATCACACTGGCCACCGTCGTCGCGTACTCCTGGTACATCTCGGGACAGATCGCAGGTCTACGGCGCCTGCAGACCGAGCTCACCGATCGCAACCGGCGCGACTCACTGCAGTTGCTGCGCATTCAGAACGATTTGAACCAGCTCGGGCTGGCGATGCGCGACATGCTCGACGGTGGCGAGCCCTATCCGCTCACGGCGTGGTCGTCGCAGTTCGAGCGCATTCGTACTGATCTCGACCAGGCACTGGAACGCCAGGGCGAGGTCGCGTTCGCCCGGCAGACGCCAGAGCAGCGCGAGTATCTCACCAGCCAGCTCACGCAGTTCTGGGATGCCGCTAATCGGATCTTCGAGCTGGCGAGAACCGGACAGGAAGACGAGGCTCGCGCGCAGATCAGACTCTCGTTGCAGGAACGGCAGGCGGCACTGAGCACGGCGGTGGCGCGGTTGCTCGTCCAGAACAATGCCAGCGAGGAGCAGACGGCGCAGCAGGTGCAGGACATCTACGGCCGCGTACAGCGTCAGGTCTACTGGTTCCTCGCCGCGACGTTGGCCGCGATCGTCGCCACCAGTCTGTATCTCATTCACTCGAATCGCCGACTGTTCGCACAGCTCGCCGCGCTGTCGGACGAACGGCGTGAGCTGGCGCAGCGACTCATCGCCACGCGCGAGTCCACGCTTCGTGAGATCTCGCGTGAGCTGCACGACGAGTTCGGCCAAATCCTGACGGCGATCGGATCAATGCTGGGCCGCGCCGGCAAGCACGCGCCGGAGGGATCGGAGCTGCGGGCCGACTTGCGTGAGATTCGGGAGATCGCGCAAACCGCACTCGATAACGTGCGTGGACTCTCCCAGACACTGCATCCATCGATCCTCGAAGAACTCGGACTCGAGAGCACCGTGGACTGGTATCTCTCGACGGTCCAGAAGCAACTGGGGATCGACGTGACGTACGAGCGGGCGGGAGCCGCAGTTCCGATTGATGCGACGATCGGCATCCATGTGTACCGTGTGCTGCAGGAATCGCTGAGCAACGTGGCCCGCCACTCTGGTGCGGACCGCGCCATCGTGCGGTTGCAGGTCGAGGCCCGTGCGCTGACGCTTGAAGTCGAGGACCACGGACGCGGTTTGCCGACCGACATCGCTCGCGGACGCGGTCTCGGCCTGGTTGCGATGCGCGAGCGTGCCGAGCTCGTCAACGGAACGATCGAGATCCTCACGCCATCGGGCGGGGGAACCGTGGTGCGATTGAAGGTACCATTGCCTGCAGGGGCTGAAGCCGCTCTACATACATCGATTGCATGACCGACAAAATCACCGTGCTCCTCGTGGACGATCACGCGCTGGTGAGGCGCGGCTTCCGGCGTTTGCTCGAAGACGACACCGCCATTCAGGTCGTCGGCGAAGGCAGCAACGGTGAGGACGCCATCCGCCTGACGACAGAGCTGAAGCCGCACGTCATCGTGATGGATGCGGCGATGCCAGGAACCGGTGGCCTCGAAGCTACACGGACCATTCTCGCCAGACATCCGAAGGCCGCGATCATCATGCTGAGCATGCACTCGGAGGAAACGCTGGTTCGCCAGGCGCTGAAGGCCGGCGCACGCGGCTATGTCCTGAAGAATGCCCTCGAGCTCGATCTCGCCGCCGCGGTCAAACGCGTCGCCGCCGGCGAACAGGTGATCGATCCCGCGCTGATCAAGCCCGACCCGCTGCCCGGTGAACGCACTCGACGCCTGACGCCGCGCGAGCTCGAGGTCCTGCAACTGATCTGCGATGGCCTCTCGAACAAGGAGATTGCCACGAAGCTGGATCTCAGCGCCAACACCGTCGCCGTTCATCGCGCGAACATCATGAACACACTCGGTGTACATAAGACGGCGGAGCTCGTCGTCTACGCGCTGCAGAACGGGCTCGTCAATCCACTGTGACCCTGACACGCCGCGAGTTCCTGGAGCGGTGCGGCGCCGGCGCGGCGCTGTCTGCCGTTCCGTTCGACCTTCTCGCACAGACGCCAGCATCGATCGGCTTTCAACTCACCGACGTCACCGCTGCAGCCGGTCTACGGTTCCGTCACAACAGCGGCGCCTATGGCGGCAAACTCCTGCCCGAGACACTCGGTTCGGGCTGCGCATTTCTCGACTACGACGCCGACGGTTGGCAGGACATCCTGCTCGTCAACGGCATGGACTGGCCCGGGCACAAGAAGCAACGATCGACGCTGCGCCTCTATCGCAACAACCGCAACGGCACGTTCACCGACGTGACGCGTGCCGCCGGGCTCGACGTCGAGGTGTACGGCATGGGTGTCGCGGTCGGCGACTTCAACAACGACGGATTCCCCGACGTGTTCATTACCTGCGTCGGTCAGAACCGATTGTTTCGCAATACCGGCAAGGGCACGTTCGTGGATGTGACCAGGACCAGCGGTCTCGACGGGCGCATCGCGTTTAGTACATCGGCCATGTGGCTGGACTTCGATCGCGACGGGCTGCTCGATCTGTTCGTGTGCAACTACGTCAAGTGGACGACGGAGCACGACGTGTTCTGCAGCCTCGATGGCAAGCAGAAGTCGTACTGCACGCCGGAGGCCTATCGCGGCGAGACCTGCTGGCTGTTCCGCAATCGTGGTAACGGCACGTTCGAAGATGTCACGGCGACCTGCGGCATCTTCGACTCCAGCTCGAAAGCGCTCGGCGTCGCTCTGCTGGACGATGATCAGGACGGCTGGCCCGACATCTTCGTCGCCAACGACACGCAGCCGAACAAGCTCTATCGCAATCAGCGCGATCGCCGCTTCAGGGACGTCGCGCTGCAAGCCGGTGTCGCGCTCAGCGATGACGGCAAGGCGCGCGCGGGCATGGGCGTAGACGCCGCTGACTTCGACAACTCCGGTCGCACCGGCCTCGCGGTCACCAACTTCGACAACGAAATGATCGGCCTCTATCGGCCACAGGGAAAGGGACTCTACCAGGACGTCGCACGACGAGCCGGCATCGGCACACCGTCGCTCAATCGTCTCGGCTTCGGGTGCGTGTTTGCCGATCTCGATCTCGACGGCCAGGTCGATCTCGTCGTCGCCAACGGCCACATCGACGAGACAGTGCGCAACATCCGCGGCAACGTCGGTTACGCGCAGCCGCCGCTGCTCTTCCTCAACCAGGGCAACGCGGTCTTTCGCGAGGCGGCCAGCCAGGCGGGCAATGGTTTCGCACAAGCCCGCGTCGGGCGGGGACTGGCGGCCGGCGACTTCGACCGCGACGGCGATATCGATCTGCTGATGACGACGAACAACGGACCGGCGATATTGTTCCGCAACGACCAGAAGACCGGCAACCGCAGCCTCAGATTGCGGCTTGTCGGCACGCAATCCAATCGCGACGCCATCGGCGCAACCGTCCGCATTTTCCATGACGGCACGGCACAGTCGCGGATGGTGCGGAGCGGGTCGAGCTATTTGTCTCAATCTGAATTACCGGTCACCTTTGGCGCCGGTAAACGCGACCGCGTGGACCGAGTAGTACTCAACTGGCCGAATGGACGGACCGAGGAATTCAAGAACCTGGCGACCGGCAAGGCCTACGACTGCGTCGAGGGGAAAGGTATTATTCCGCCATGATTATTCGACCCTTCGCATTCATCGGTGCTCTCCTCGGATCGGCGGCCGTGGCGTCCGCGCACCACGGATTCGGCACCTTCGACCTCACGAAGAGCGTGACCTACACGGGCAAGTTGACGCGCCTCGAGTTCATCAACCCGCATTCGTGGCTCTATTTCGAGGTGGCCGACGCCAACGGCAAGCTGACGAAGTATCGCTGTGAGATGCGGTCGGCGCACACGCTGCGCCGTTCAGGATGGAAGGAAGAGCTGTTCCCGATTGGACAAACGGTGACGGTGGAAGCGGCACCCGATCGCGCCGACCCGCAGTCCTGCTACCTGAACACGATCCGCTTCGCGAATGGCACGCACATGGATCGATACGGCCAGTATGTGGCGACCGGCACGAACAAGGTCGAGGAAGTGCGTGGTCCTCTGGCCCGCCGCGGCGGCGCGCACACGGGAGGCGGCGCACCGGCGGCTCAACCTCGCGCGGCACGTCGTGCGACCGGCGAGCCGAACATCAGCGGCGACTGGGCACCGGAGCAGGTGGTGATGGCCGATCCGCGCGGGCGTGGCGGCGCGCTCGTGCCTCTGAGCGCAGTCGCGACAGCGAAGCCGGCTGAACCGCGCGCCGGCGGCGCGGGTGGCGGTGGCGGGCGAGGCCGCGGTCCGGGCGGACCACGTACCTACGCCGGAACCGAAGTCACGCCCGCAGGTGAGGAAGCGGCCGCGAAGTTCATGCCGCAGGACAATCCGCGCTTCAAGTGCCAGACGACCAACATCCTCTTCGACTGGACGTTCGACGGCCCGGTCAACCGCATTCAGCAGAATCGCGACAACATCGTCATCTTCTACGGCCAGCTGAATCTGCGGCGCACGATCCATACGAACACCAAAACCCACCCGGCGAACGTGACGCCGAGCCGGGCCGGCCATTCGTACGGTTATTGGGAAGGCGACGTGCTCGTCGTCGATACGACGAACTTCTTGCCCGGCTTCCTCAACTTCCCGATCCCGCACAGCGACAAGCTGCACGTGGTCGAGCGCTTCTCACTCGATGCGCAGACGATGAAGCTGACGCGCAGCTACATCGTCGAGGATCCCGTGTACCTGAAAGGTCAGGGCAAGGGACAAGATGTCGTTGAGCCCGCCGACCAGCCGTACACGCGAGACGCCTGCAAGGAGCAGCAGTTCGTGGACTACTCGAAGGAGGCCTCGTCCCGGTAACGGGCCGTCGATCATGTTGCGCGCGTTGATTTGTTGTCTCTGTGTACTTCTGGTTCCGATGTCGTCTGCGGGTCAAACCACTGACGCCGGATTCAATGAAGCGTTGTCGCCATCGATGGCGTCGGTCGTGAAGAACATGCACACGACCATTCGCCAGAATCTCGCCGACGCCGCAGAGAGCATGCCGGCCGAGGAGTACTCCTTCAAAGCGACACCGCAGGTCCGCAGCTTCGCCGAGCTGATCGGCCACGTCGTCAACGCCAACTTCTTCTTCTGCTCGCAGGCCAAGGGTGAGCCGCCGCCGAGCAAGGAGAACTTCGAGCAGGTCGCCGACAAGGCGGTGCTCGTCAAGGGTATGAACGAGGCGCTGAAGTACTGCGATGACGTCTACAACGGCACCACGGACGCCAATTTTGGCGTGCTGATCACAATGGCCGGACCGGCAAAGAAACAGGCGAGCCGCGGATCGGTGCTGGTATTCAACACCACGCACAACAACGAGCACTACGGCAACATCGTCGTCTATATGCGGCTGAAGGGCCACGTGCCGCCGTCCACGGCGCGCGCACAGAAAAAGTAGAGCGCGGGCTTCAGCCCGCGCCGACTCTCGGAGGCACCATGCGCGTTCGGATTTCATTCCTCCTCGTTTCCGCGCTCACGCTCGCGATCGCGTTAGTCCGCGCCCAGGTCGCCGATCCGCTCCCCGCGCCGGTCGAGAAGCGCGGACTGATGGTCGAGATCCGCGACGTCGTACGTCTACCCGACACGCGCGGCCTGCGTCCGCTCGATCAGGACGTCAATCCGGCTGGTTGGGCACGCGTGCAGTTCGTCCGCGATCTGCCTGACGGCCGCCGCTTCGCCAATGACTCTCGCGGACTGCTCTATCTGCTCGACAAGAATAACCAGCCGAGCGTGTATCTCAATTTTGCGAGCCTGTTTCCGTACGCCATCTACAACCGTCTGGAGAGCGGCCTGATTGGCTTCGACTTCCATCCGGAGTTCGCCAAGAACGGTCTCTTCTACACGGTCCACGGCGAGCGCGCGGAAGGCAACCCGTCCACGCCGAACTTCATTCCTCCCGGCTACACCGCAAAGGACGTCACATATCACAACGTGATCACCGAGTGGCGGGCCAAGAATCCTGCCGCAAACGCGTTCGAAGGGACCCGGCGTGAGCTCTATCGCGGGGCGCACGTGGTCATGAACCTGACGCACCCGATGGGCTTTGTTGGCTTCAATCCGACCGCGAAGCCGGGCAGCGCTGACTATGGTCTGCTCTACACGAGCGGCAGCGATCACGGATTCAGCAACGGCGGCGGCCCAAACGCGAATAACCCGAGCCAGACACAGCGTCTCGACTCGGTGATCACCGCCATCCTGCGCTTCGATCCGCGGAGTCCGTCCGAGACAAAGGGCATGAAGGGGCTCGGCGACTACACAATCCCGATGGCCAACAAGTTCGCCGCCGACAACGATCCGAAGACCCTCGGCGAGATCTACGCCTACGGCTTCCGCAACGCGCATCGCCTGTCATGGGACCTGACCGACGGCACGATGTACGCGTGCGACATCGGCATGAACAACATCGAGGAAGTCAACATCGTCCGTAACGGCGAGAACTACGGATGGATGAAACGAGAGGGCTACTGGGAGAACGGCATGATCCGTCCGGGCGGCAACCTTGGCCAATTGTTCGCGCTGCCAGCGGAGATCCTCGACGGACGCAAGAAGGACGAATTCACGTATCCGGTCGCCATCTACGATCACAACGACGGCCAGGCCATCTCGGGCGGGTTCGCCTATCACGGCAAGATCGAGGCACTCCGTGGCAAGTTCGTGTTCGGCGACATCCAGCGCGGACGCCTGTTCGCCTCTGATCTCGCGGCGATGAAGAAGGCCGATGACGGTGTCCCGCAGACGACGGCGCCCATCGAGGAGATTCAGCTGTTCACGCGCAATTCGCGAGGCGAACGCGTCTATGTGACGCTGCGCGACCTCATCGAACGGACGATGGGCGCCAGCGTGACACGGTCGGATCTGCACATCAGCGCCAGCCGCGACGGCGAGTTGTTCATCACATCACGCCAGGACGGCACTATTCGGATGCTGGTGCCGGAGTCGGGAAAATAGTCGCAGCGCGCCGACCGGATCGATCCGTGCGCCGCGCGGCGAGCCTCGTCCTCCGACAATCCACGGCGCAGGTAATCATCGACGAGCAGCGCTCGATGCGCCTCCATCTCCTGATCGAGCTCGCCGTCGTCTCGACGTTGATGGACAATCGCGCTCAGCCGCGACATCGCACGCAGGAAGGCAGCCCACATCGTTACGCGCTCGGCGACAGGCGCAGCAGTCGGCCGATAACACCTGACAGCCGCTCCCAGTTGCTGACCTCAGCCTGCAGCTGCTTTCGTCCGGCCCTGGTGATGGCGTAAAACTTCGCCTTGCGGTTGTTCTCCGAGGTCCCCCACGTCGCGGCGATCCACCGCTTTTGCACCAAGCGGATCAGACACAGATAGATGGTGCCCTGGTTCACCAGCAGCGCGTCCTCACTGATCTGCTCGATGCGGCGCGCCAGGCCGTAGCCGTGCATCGGTCCCATTGCGTCGAGCGTCTTGAGCACCATCAGGTCGAGAGTGCCCTACAGGATGGTCGAGCGGGTGTCCATGGCGCTCCTGTGTGATGCCGACAGGAGCTATGCCTGTTACGTGTGGGATGTAAAGAGGACGCTAGCGGGGCGCTGCCGCGGCGCACTCGGCGGCCAGGCGGTCACGCACCGTCGGTGGCATGCCGCTGGCCACCATCCTGCCCACTCGCATCTCGACGTAGGCTGGCTCCGTGCAACGAGGGTACGGCAGTGGTGCGAGCCTGAGCGACTGAGACGAGCCAAGGACGAGCACGGCGTCGAAATGATCTTCGATGCGGGGATTCGCCTTGAAAAAATCGACGGGTGGCGGCGGACCGAAGAACGTCTCGTACGAAGCCGCGCCCAGCAGCGTTCCCTTCAGTGAGGCTAGCCAGGGCATCGACCAGCCCGCGACGTCCTTCTGGAATGCCGAGAGATCCGCGAACGTGCTCGTCACAGTGAAGACCTTCGTCCCGCTGGTCTGAAGGATGCCGACGAGCGATCGACCCGGACGCTCGCTTCTCGCCTGGAAGTGGCCGTCGCCATAGACGACGAGGGCCCTGCGTCCCTTCGCGAGCACCTCCCGCTGGATCACCTCGGCCGGATGCGAATCGCGTTTCATCAGCACAGTGCGATAGGCCCCCGGCGTCGTCACCTCTTCCCAGTCGATTGGCGGGTCGCCGAGCAAGATGCGCAGCCGGCGATCGGGCGGCAGCGACCGGTTCACGTCCCGGACCGCACGAAACGTCTCGTCGTACATCGGCCGATCCCACGCCGGAGTTGGCGTGACGGTGTTCTCTCTGATCTCGCGCAGCGCCACCTCGGGCACGGCCTCACCCCGGACGTACCGGTCGATGACGTCCTGATACCGCGCGCTGCCGCTCTCGATGACGATGTCGTTGACGATGGCTGCGAAGCGCGGATTGCGGATAAGTGCCAGACGAAAGGCGTGACCCTGTTCGTTGCCATGAGCGCCCTCACCGAGCGCCACGACCGAATACGAGGCGAAGGCATCGAGGATAGAAGACACCGGATCGAGCCGGACGGCTGGCCTGCGCGATGTGTCCTGCGCCCCTGGATTGGCGTGACCAGCGAACAGAATGGTTGCCGCAACCAGACACGCGCCGGCCAGTCGACGAGTTGCCATGCCGGAAAAGGTTATAAAAATAACACTCGATAGTCAATCCGGCGTGGGCCGGTCGTAGGCGCCCTAATATCTCCCGGTTATTGCGAGGACGTGACCCGGCCGCTACAGTCCCACTGTGGCCCATATTGCTGTTCCCGAAGGTGTTCCCGGTATCGGTTCACTCTTTGCGTTTCGTCCCGAGGCGGCGGCGCCGATGAGAGCGCTCGCCAACGTCCTGCTCCATGCCGACAGCTCCCTGAGCCGCGGCGAACGCGAGCTCATCGCCGCTTACGTTTCGGCGCTGAACGAATGCGACTTCTGTCATGACAGCCATGCCGCCGTCGCGTCCTGTCATCTCGGCGACGAGGGCTCCATCGTCACTGCCGTCGTCCGCGACGCATACAGCGCACCGGTCTCGCCGAAGATGAAAGCGCTGCTGGCGATCGCTGCTCGCGTCCAGCGGAGCGGGCATGATGTGCGAGAGTCCGATATCGTCCGGGCGCGAACGGACGGCGCGACGGACATCGAGATCCACGACGCGGTGCTCATCGCCGCCGCCTTCTGCATGTTCAATCGCTATGTAGACGGCCTGGGCGCGGTGACGCCCACCGACCCGTCTGGCTATCGCGAGCGAGCGAAGCATCTCGCCGAGCACGGCTACTCCGCGATACTGCCGCAGCTGCCCATGCGATCGTGACGCACGTTGGGAGTTGGCAATTGACATCTCCGCCTCCGTTCGCCTGGGACGACTGGTACGCAACGGTCGGCGGCCGATCGATCGACATTCCCGAAGTCACCGATCTCCTGCAGGAGATCTTCAATCATCAGTACCCGCGCTTCGATGGCGAGGTCGCCGCCACCCGGCGCGCGTTGGGCTCTCCGGCCGCAGCCGCACAGCATCTCAAGGACACGGCGCTCGAGCTCGGCGCCGACATCGTCGGCATTTGCGGGATCGAGCCGAGCGACGTCTATCGCGGCCGCGTCGTCACCGAGAAGTACGCCATCGCGGTTGGGCAGCGCATGCGGTGGCGGGAGTTTCAGGTGGTGCCCTCGAAGGCGTCGGCTATCGAATGCCTGCGAGTGTATTTCACCCTCGGCGAAACGGTGATTCGGCTCGCCGCGTACATCCGATCGATCGGCTATGCGTGCAAGGTGGAGCACCCGATCGGAGACAGTGACCTCCTGCATATCCCGATCGGCCTCAAGGCGGGATTCGGCGAGCTCGGCCGGCACGGCTCGATCATTCATCCGACGCTCGGCCCCTTGTTCCGCATGGGCAGCGTCATCACCTCGCTCGAGATGGCAATCGATCACCCGGTCGATGCCGGCATCGCCAGGTTCTGCGATACCTGCCGCGCCTGCCGGAAGTACTGTCCGCCTGGTGCGATCCCTGACGAGCGCAGTCCGGAAGCGGGCAAGGATCATCTCGGCTACGACCGCTACGTCGTGGATACCGGTCGCTGCTTTCCCTACTTCGCGAAGCATTCCTACTGCTCGATCTGCCTGCCGGTCTGTGTCTACAACCACAAGGAGTGGGCGCGGGATTTCGAGGGCGGGCAGACGCAGTCGTTCCCCACTGTGATCATGCTGTCGCCGCCAGCACCCGCGGATCTGCCTGACGAGGAGCGGCGGCACGTCTATCCGATGATTCGCCGTTGACGTTTTCTAGGCGGGTCGAGAGAGCAAGATCCGCCCTACAGCTGCTCGTTGGGAAGGACAGATGTAGGCCGGGTCTGCTTTGTGGACCCGACTACGGGCGCGTGAACACGAATAGATGCTGCCAGGGCAGGTCGTCGAAGACTCGCGACTGCTTGAAGCCCTCGTGCTCGACCTCGAGCTTCACCTGCGCCTTGGTCATCTTGTGCTCGCGCAGGATTGGCACGTCGGGATCCTCGGCGCGATATTCGAGCAACACGAGGCGGCCGCCCGGCTTGATCGCTTCGCGCAGGCGCTGCAGCATCTTCTGCGGCTCGGAGAACTCGTGGTAAACGTCCACCATGATCGCGAGATCGATCGACTCCGCCGGCAGTTTTGGATCGTCAATCGCGCCCAGCACCGACACGACATTCGTGAGCTTGGCCTTGCCGACGTTCTTCTGGAGGATCTCCAACATCCCGGGCTGGATGTCGTTAGCGTAGACCTTCCCCATCGGGCCGACCTGCTTCGCGAGACGAATGCTGATATTGCCTGAGCCCGCTCCGATGTCGGCGACCGACGCGCCCTTCTGAATTCGCAGCAGACGAATCGCGAGATCAGGATCCTCTTCCCGGTCTCGCTCGGGGCGGTCCAGCCACGACGCGCCCTGCACGCCCATCGTCTGGGCGTAGACACGTCCGCTGACCGGATGCTTGCCCACCTGCTGGGCAAGCGGTGCAGCCCACAGAAACGCGACGGCGATGACGGCCGGTCCGAGAGGACCGGCCGTATGAAGCTGCCTCATGCCTTTTTGACCGTGAACTCGAATGGCATGCCCATGAAGTCACCGGTCATCTTGATTTCGCTGGCCGAGACGACACCGGTATACGAGAGGTCCACTGTCATGCCACCGAAGTCGAACGTCACCGTGAACGAGATCTTGTCGCCGTCCACCTTGCCGTTCTTGATGGGGACCGATCCGCCGTCGAAACCAAGCGTCGTGCCGGTCAGCGACGTCCCGTCAGCCTTGAATTCATACTGGACGGGAAGATCACCCATGGGCGTGCTGACCGTCCCAGCCCATTTCCCGTCAACGTCTGCCGCAAAGGCTGGCGCGGCGAGCAGCAGCAGTCCCACCAGAACCACGAACACCTTCTTCATCGAACATCCCCCATTGTGAGTTTGAATTAGAGCCGGCGGGCCACCTGCCTACGACGAACGTCAACCCCTGAATGTTCTCACAGGCGGGAGTAGGAACGTTCGACCCTACGCCGCGGAGGCGAAAGCTACACACAGAAGTCTCTCGCCGCCACCACGGAAGTCACAGGCCTGGCTGCCTTGCGACACGCCGTTGACGGCCGATTTTAAAAAGACAGGAGAAATCGTGTAGTTCCGTGACGGCACTACGTTTGCTACGAACCAAGGTGGCGGTTTTGCCCGGCATACGGTGCGAGCCGCTCTCCACTGACCGCCCCGACCAGGCCGTATGTGCCTCGGCCAGGCGGTCAGCGTGGGTTAATGGCTTTGTCCGGCTGAAGCCGGACACTACATAAATCTCCCCAACAACGCGCCGCGAATTTCCTTCGGCAGGACGCCGTGCAGGTATTCGAGCGCCGTTCCGCGGGCACGCGGATCGTCCCCGCGCAGCCCTCGATACGCCGCCCGCAGCGGTTGAACTGGCAACACAAACGACAGCAGCGTGAAGACGTGCCGCAGGTCGGGCTCGCTCCGCGCCAGCTCGGTTCGCATCAGATCGAGCAGGCGTTCCGCATCAATCCGGACATCAGCATAACGGCGGCGGATTCGAAACAGGGAGCGTGCCGACTGTGCTCTGACGTCCGGCAACGAATCCTCGACGGCCATCAGCAGTCCATCGGCGACAACCTGCGATCGGCACACCGATAGCACTCTGGCCAGGCGCCGCCGCACGACCGGCGTTCGCGTCGGATCGAGCAGCGCGTCGAGGAGCGTACCGCAATGCGCCTCGGCAACGAGTTGCAACGCCTGCATCGCGGTCCCGGCAACGGCGCGCTCGCCGAGCAGCGGGATCACATGAGGAACGATCGACGCACGAATTGGATTACGCGGATCGAGCACCCGCCGAATGCGGTTCACGTCGTGCGACTGCAGCGCGACGATCTGCAGGACGTCGGCGTCAGCGCCGCGCAGATTCGCCCGGGCGGGCTTCCTGGCCACTCGATTACCGCGCGCCGCGCTCGAGTTGCCGGCGTGTCGTATCGAGCGTGAAGGTCAGCGACTCGCGAGGAATGCTGGTGACGAACGGACCGACGATCCAGCCAAACCCGGTCGGGATTCCTCGTGACAGCGACACTGACTCGCAGTGAATATAGAGTCCGCCGTCCCGCGCGAGCAGGCGCCAGTACGTGTTCAGCCGCCACAGATATCCGCCGTCGTTGCCGACAGGCTTCTCGCGCTCAGTCGGTGTGCCCGGGTTCTCGACCTCGGCGATGCGCGTGCTGTGGATCCAGCCTTCGGCACGATCAGCGGCTGGCTTGCGGAACACTGCCTCGTGGTCGGTATTGACCACGACGGTGATCACCTTCTTCATGACGAAGCGAAGGAAGAACGTGAAGCGATCGCCGTCACGCGACTGCAACTTCGAAGCGGCAACCGTCGGCGCATAGATGCGATGGTGCTCGTTGTAATTCTGCAGTACCGACAAGGCCTGGGCGATGGTTGCGCCCGGAACGAACGCGGTCCCGACCCAGTGATGGATCATGCCGCCCGGCGCATCGATCTCGCGGCCGTTGTCCTTCGTCTCGAGCCGCTCGATCGAGAGTTCGTTTCGCCGCACAGCGTCGAGTGCTTCACGCCGCCTGGCCTCGGGCAGACCATCGATCCACAGGAAAGGGACATTGCCGTTGAGGCGGGCTTCGGTGAGACGGACATAGCGGTCGAAGGCCTGGGTGGTCCGGTTCTGAAGTTCGGCCGCGGCCGCGGCAGGCGCTGCCTGGACGCCATGCGTCATCGCGCATGCGACTAAAATCTCCGCGACCAGAAACCAGGATCTGCCGAGCATTGCCCCAATCGTAATGAAAGGTGCAAGACAGCGGAAATGCGGCTCACGGCCGGGCGCCCTATCTTCGCCGCACTTCAACTTCGATCAGCTCGATGCGGCTGTCACCGGTGTTGGTGATCTGATGGCGATCGCCGGGATCGAAATACGCCCACTGCCCAGGCTCGTTGAACTCGAACGTCATCCCGCCGATGCCGAGCCCCTTGCCAGTCGTATCCTGAAAAATGACCACCGGCGCCTTGTGCTGATGCGACGGTGACTTCTCGCCCGGAGCCAGGGCGATGCGATACGCGCGGAACCACTTGTTGCTCGAGATCGGCTTGTCAGTGAATCCAGCCTGCTCCTCGGTCACGGTCTCATCGCCTCCGGCCGTTTCGTTGACGACGACCATCGCGCGAAACAGCCCGGGCCCGTCATTGCGGATGCGGTGCGTGTTCGGCTTCTCCGCGTAACTGAGATCGCTCATGAGATGGGGGCGGCCGCGTACCGGTCCACGCGCGCCAGGCGCGATTCCGGCCGGAGCCGCAGCAGCTGGTGCCGGTGCACCACTGGCGGCCGGCGCAGGTCCACGGCCGCGGCGTCCCGCGCCCCACTCTTCGCCGAGATTCTGACTCTCGGTTGGCGAGTCCGACGTCGTCAGGTAGTAGACCGGCCACTCGTGAGTGTGAAACCAGGAGACGTCGCCAGGAGGAAGCTGCAAATCGAGGATGCGGAGCGGTCCACGCTGAAACACCTGCCGATGATGCGGCTCCTGCTGAACGGGCATGATCGGGGTCTGCCCGCTACCGGTCGCATCTGCCGGGCGCCATTCCGGGCCCTGACCTGAGACGCCAACCGCGCAGGCGAGGAGACCGCAGACGACAAGGGCGAGCGTGGATGTGCGCGTCATGGCGCGCATGCTAGCGCGTCTCCGCGCACGATGCCACGCGTCAAGTCACATTTGACTGTGGTTTGCGCGCGGCGCGTTTGACCATGCGTCGGACCGCAGCAGGGTGCGGCAGGCCGAACAGATCCCGTGCGAGAGCCCGCGATCGTCGATCGGTACGTCGACCAGGACTGCCTCTGGTTGATCGTAGTTCGCACACCACCCACACACCGTCCGGATCGGACGCACCGCAGAACCGTCGATGATCCTCGCGCGGTCGGTGACGACTTCGCCATGGAGATGTGCACTGAGCATGAAGGTGTTCGATGTCACTCATCGCAAGTCGCATGCCCTGTTGAACACCAACACGGCCGTAGTGGTCGAGTTGTCGATTGTCTAAACGATCGACGAGTTCATCACGGGCGCACGAATCACGCGCGACATTCGCGCGCAAGTCACGGCGTACTCTTTCTCCATGATCAGGAAGAAGTTGCTACACAGGAGTGAAGCGCGTTCACAACTTTGCACAACGCATTCGATGCGATTCTGGGGAGCGATGATGCACGGGCATGTCTCGCGATCATCGCGCGATGACGGATGCGCATTTCTCCCCAATCATGACGCACGCCGCGTGCGTGGGAGCGTTGACGATCACCGGCATGATCGACGCGTCGGCGACACGCACACCGTCGATGCCGTGCAGTCGGAGTTCGGCATCGACCACTGCTCCGCGATCCGATGCGGGTCCCATGCGGCACGTGCCGGCGGCGTGATAGATCGAGTCGGCTTTCTGCCGCGCGAACTGTGCCACGTCCTGGATTGACACGCCCGGCTCGACCCCCTCGGCGCGCAGATGATCGTACGCGCGCGACTCGCCGAGACGCCGCGCGAGCGCGACACCTTCGAGCAGCACCTCGACATCATGTGGATCGCTCAGATAGTTCATGCGAATGCGCGGTACGGCGTCGGGATCAGCCGCCGCCAACGTCACCGCGCCGTGCGATCGAGGCTTGAGATGCGAGACAGTGATCGTGACGAAGTCATCAGCCTGATCGAGGCCGCGACCGACGATCACCTGCAGGTCGCCCTCTTCACGCGATGACGAGGTAAACAGGCCCGCGACCACATTCGAACCAGGCAGGGTGGTCTTGCTCTTCCACCGAACCGAGAGCTTCAAGTGGTCCTGCAGATTGGCTCCAACGCCGGGCAGATCCACGACGACGGGAACGCCGTGCGCCTGCAGATCCGCGGCAGGGCCAATGCCGGAACGCATCAACAGCGTCGGCGTGCCGATCGCGCCCGCACACACCACGACTTCCCGCTGCGCACGAACCTCCTCGCGGCGGCCGTCGCGAAGATACTCGATGCCGACGGCGCGGTGCCCATCGAGCAGGAGGCGCGTGACGTGCACCGGTGACCGGACGTCAACGTTCGGCCGCTGAAGCGCCGGCGCGAGGAATGCGGCAGCGGTGCTGTGCCGTCGCCCATCAAGGATGTTTTTCGGGAAGAATCCGGCAACGCCCTGCGGGTCTGGACCGTTGAAGTTGTGCCGCGGATTGACGCCGAATCCCAGTTCGCCAGCAGCGCGCAGGAATGCCTGGTGGCTCTCGTGTGGATCGTCGCCCTGAACAATCGCGAGCTGCCGATCGCGCGCGAAGAACGGCGTCAGCTCGTCGTAGCCCCAGCCAGGATTGCCGCACGCACGCCAGCCGTCGAAACACGAGCGGCTGCCGCGAATGTGCACCATCGCGTTGATCGCGCTGGAGCCGCCGTAGGCCTTGCCGCGAGGCACCGCAATGCGTCGTCCAGCGAGATATGCCTCGGGCTCGGTGACGAAACCCCAGTCGTACGACGAACCCATGAGGGACACCCAGCAGCCCGCTGCGAGGACGCGCGGGTCGTGCTCACCCGACACACCGGCTTCGAGCACGAGAATCCGAATTGAAGAATCGACCGATAGACGATGAACGAGTGCGCAGCCAGAGGATCCAGCGCCAACGATGATGTAGTCGGGATCAGTCAAACATCTTCTCGGCCGCGCCCGCGAGCGTGATGAAGCCAAGCAGGCATCCGCTGCTGCCGTCGCGCAGCTGATGACAGCGCACGCCGATCGTCGAGCCGACCTTGATCATGTCTTTCGTCCACCCGCGTCGCTCGATCTGGATGACGCTGGCACCTTCGAGCGCCCACATCATCGGCTCGCCTTTGTCGTCCTTTACCTCGAGGTAAATCCAGGTGTGCGGATTGATCCAGTGCACTTCCTTCACGACTCCTGTGAGGGTCGTGTACTCGGTCATGTTGTAGTTGCCGTGCGAGTGGTGGCCATCGATGCGCACCGTGAGAAGGCCGAAGAGCAGGAGTAGGGCGGGTCCTCTGCTTCGGACCCGGCGCGTGCACACTGCAAGACGCGCCCTCCATGTGACGGCGCTCATCGCGGCTGCTCCGGTCCGAACGCGTTTTTAATCGGCGTCAGCCGGTTGTAGTAGATCGTCGGATATCGCACTTTCTTTCCTGCAGCGTCGAGGAAGCTGAGCGACTGCTGAAACAAGCCTGGCTGCGGTGCCTTTGCCGGGACCGTGGCCTCCAGGATGTACAGGCGGCTCTCGTGCAGATAGATGCCGACGAAGGTGCGGGATTGATCCGGGTTCGTCATCTGCAGCTGATGACCCGAGACCAGGTCGATGTAGTGGAACGCGTCGTAGGTGACCTTCACGCCGGGCCTCTGCCGGAACTTCGTCGCGGCGTAGGCGATCGACGCCTGCACATCCACCTGCCAGTAGATCGGCAGGTTATCGGCTTCGGTGTGATTGGTCCGCGCCGCGTGGATGCGCTCGGCGTCGGTGTAGTCGATGACCGCCACCGAGTAGCGGCTGCCGTTCTGCTCGAGCGAGTACACCCGGCCCGGAAAGACCGCCCCATATTCGGACGGCCATTTGATTTCGTCCACCTTTGGCTGGCCCGGGAAATTCACTTCGAACCGGTCGAGCCGGTTTGTATAGGTCGTCCATTCCTGGGCGGTCGCAAGAGGTGCCACCGCCACGATCAGGGTTACCGCAATGATTCCAGGAAGCCGCATGCTGGATCCTTTCACAGCACGACATACTGCCAGAAATCCGGCTGTCCGTCCGCGGCCGTTGTTTCTCTCACCATTTCAGCAACTTAACGCAGCTGCACGCGAAACGGATCGCGGCCGTAGTGGCGTATTGACCCCCTAAGAAAGGACCTTGACTCTATTGGCGCAGCCGCGACAATCAATCTACGGGGGAGATCTGTGAATTCGAGACTAATGGTCGGCGGATGTCTGGCGGTCTGGTCTGTGGCGTTGATTGCGGCCCAATCGGGGCCAACGCCGTCACCGAAGCCTGCCGCACCGCCGGCCGCCCGAGCCCAGTCCGCCCCGCAGCCCCGAACGATTGCGGCGGTCACTTCCCCGTCGCCGGGTCTGGATCAGGCGGCGGTGCGCAAGCTGCTCGATCAGTACTGTCTCACCTGCCACAACGCGCGCATGAAAACCGGCGGGTTGGTGCTCGAACAGGCCCAGCTGGATCTCTCGACATTTGGCGACCACGCCGAGCTCGGCGAACGAATCGTCCGCAAGCTTCGCGCTGTACAGATGCCGCCGACCGGACTGCCTCGTCCCAACGACGCGACGATGGAGTCGATGATTCGATGGATGGAAGGCGAACTGGACGCGAAGGCGGTCACACACCTGCCGGCGCCCGGTCTCCATCGTCTCAATCGAACTGAATATGCCAACGCGATCCGGGATCTGCTGGGGCTCGAGGTTGATGCCACCAAATTCTTGCCATCGGACGATTCGACGCGCGGCTTCGACAACATTGCCGCGGCGCTGACGACATCGCCGGCATTGATGGAGGCCTATCTCTCGGCTGCGGGCAAGATCAGCCGGCTCGCGATCGGTGACATCAACGCGTCGCGCCAGGAGGTTTACGAGGTACCGGCGGACACGGCGCAGAACTATCACATCGAGGGCCTACCGTTCGGCACGCGTGGCGGGATTCTGATCAAGCACCAGTTCCCCGCTGACGGCGAGTACACGTTCCGCGTGAAGGGCGTGACGGGATACTTCACTGCCGTGCTCGGTCAGATCACCGGCGAGCAGCTCGAGATCACGATCGACGGCGAGCGCGTAAAGCTGTTCGACTGGGACAAGGAGATCAAGGGAACCACCGGCGTCGGCCGGGCAACGCCGAAGATTCCGGTGAAGGCTGGTCTGCACACCGTTGGCGTCACGTTCATTCAGACCAACGACCTTCCGGGCACTGAGTTGAATCGCCCGTTCCTGCGCACCATGAACACGCCGGGGGAAATTCCCGGCTTTCAGTTCTATCCGCACGTCGGGCAGGTGACGATCGAGGGTCCGTTCGACGCGAAGGGTGCGGCCGATACGGCGAGCCGACGCAAGATCTTCACGTGCCAGCCGCGCGCAGGCGCAACCGTGCGCGAAGAAGAGCGTTGCGCCCGTACGATTGTGTCAACACTCGCGAAGCGGGCGTTCCGGCGTCCAACGACGGCCGCGGACATGGACGCCTTGATGGAGTTCTATCGTGCCGGCCGCAGTGAAGAGGGCACGTTCGACGACGGCGTCCAGGCGGCGCTGCAACGGATTCTCGCCGACGTCGAGTTCGTCTACCGCGGTGAGCCGGAGCCGACGACTGCGGTGGCCGGCAAGCCGTATCGCATCAGCGATCTCGCGCTCGCGTCGCGACTCTCCTTCTTCTTGTGGAGCAGCATTCCCGACGACCAGCTGATTGATCTGGCGGCTTCGGGCAAGCTGCGCACGCCGGCGGTACTCGAGCAGCAAGTGCAACGAATGCTCAAGGATCCGCGCGCCGTGGAGCTGATCTCGAACTTCACCGGTCAGTGGCTGGGCGTGCGTTCGCTGAAAACGAGCGAGCCGATCGTCAACATCTTCCCGGACTTCGATGACAATCTGCGCGCGGCCTTCGAGCGCGAGGTCGAGCTGTTCTTCTCGAGCATCGTCAGCGAGGATCGCAGCATCCTCGACCTACTGACGGCGGACTACACCTTCGTCAACGAGCGTCTCGCCAAGCACTACGGGATTCCCAACATCTACGGTCCGCAGTTCCGCCGCGTGACGCTTCCACCGGAGCTGCAGATGCGGCGTGGCCTGCTCGGCAAGGGCGCCATGCTGACCGCGACATCGTCGGCTGCGCGCACGTCGCCAGTGATGCGCGGCAAGTGGTTCCTGACCACGTTCCTCGGCATCGAGCCGCCGCAGCCGCCTCCCGGTGTCGACACGTCGTTGAAGATCGCGGCCACTGACGCGGCCGGCAACGTGAAGACGCCAACGATGCGGCAGATTCTCGAGGTGCACCATACCGCGGCCGCGTGCGCGACCTGCCACAGAAGTTTCGAACCCATGGGTCTGGCGCTCGAAAACTTCGACGCGACCGGCGCGTGGCGCACGCTCGACGAGGGACACCCGGTCGATGCATCCGGCGTGCTCGTGGACGGCACAAAGTTGAACGGCGTGGACAGCCTGCGTGATGCGATGGTGAAGTATCAGGGCCAGTTCGCGCGCGTCGTCACTGAGAAACTCCTGACCTACGGGCTCGGACGGGGCGTTGAATATGGCGATATGCCGCTCGTCCGATCGATCGTGAAAGACGTGGAAACCAGCAAGTTCCGGTTCTCCTCGGTTGTTTTTGGCATCGTGAAGAGCCCGGCGTTCCAGATGAATATGAAGACCACGGGACCCACCGAGCAGCGCGCGACGCGTTAACAGAGGCCTCATGTTCCTGACCAAGAAGCACATCTCACGGCGAACGGTTCTTCGTGGCGCGGGTGCCACGCTGGCTCTCCCACTGCTCGACGCGATGGTTCCGGCGGCGACGCTGCTGGCGCAGACGGCCGCAGCACCGAAACAACGGTTCGTCGGCTGCTTCGTGCCGCACGGCATGGCGCCGGGCTACTGGGTCCCCGAGAAAGAGGGCGCGCTTCCCGCCGAGTTGCCGTTCAACTGGAAATACCTCGAGCCGTTCCGGAATCAGACGGTCATCCTGAGCGGCTTGCACTCGCGGTCGGCCGAGCCGCCTCCGGGTGTGACTGGCGCCGACCACTGGGTCGCGGCGGCGTTCATGAGCGCGAACAAGCCGAAGAAGACTGCCGGCGCTGACGTCTACAACGGCACGACAATCGACCAACTCATCGCGCAGAAGATCGGCACCGAGTCGCTGATCCCGTCGCTGCAGCTCGCCGTTGAAGATCCCGGCGCGAACTCCAGCAACTGCGGCGAGGGCTACAGCTGCACGTACACGAATACGATCTCGTGGGCCTCGCCGACCTCGCCGCTGCCAATGGAGCTCAATCCGCAGGTGGTGTTCGAGCGCATGTTCGGCGACGGCAGTACGATTGAAGAGCGCGCGGCGCGCCGCAAGCGCGACGCCAGCATCCTCGACTCGCTGAGCGGCAGTCTGTCCCGCATGCGCACCAGGGTCAGCACGTCGGATCGCCAGCGGCTCGACGACTACACCACCAACGTCCGCGAGATCGAACGTCGTCTGCAGATCGCGATGAAAGCGTCAACGGTGGCGCCCGAGGACTTCACGCCGACCGGAGTGCCGCAGACCTTCGACGAGCACATCAAGATCCAGTTCGACCTGCTCGCGCTCGCCTTCCAGGCCGACATCACGCGCGTCGGCACGCTGCTCTTCGCGCGCGACCTCACCGGCCGCACCTATCCGGAAAGCGCGGCACCGACGGCTGGATTCCACGGCGTGTCGCATCATGGCGAGAACCCGCGGCAGATCGGCGAGCTCGCGAAGATCAACCAGTACCACGTGAAGATGCTGGCGCACCTTGTCGAGAATCTCTCGAAGAAGCAGGAAGGCGACGGCACGCTTCTCGATCACTCGCTGGTGCTCTACGGCAGCAATATGGGCAACTCCAACCAGCACGTTCACTACGACGTGCCGCACGTGGTCATCGGCGGGGCCAATGGAAGAGTGAAGGGCGGACGGCACCTGGTGTATCCGACCAAGACGGTGCCCACCGGCAATCTGCTCCTGAGCGTCCTGGACAAGTTCGACATTCACCAGGACACGATCGGCGACAGCACTGGCCGCCTGGAGGCGTTGTGATAACGCCCAAGGCTCAACGCCCAACGCCCAACCACTCCCAACGCCCAACTCCCAAGAAGGCGCATGCCCTGGCATGTGCAGGGTTGATCGCCGTGGTCGGGCTCGTGATGACGTCGAGCGCTGCCGGGAAGAGCGATGTCGCTGACGCAGCGATGCGCGGCGACAAGGCCGCCGTGCAGAAGCTGATTGCGTCGAAGGCCGACGTGAACGCACCGCAGAACGACGGCGCGACTGCGTTGCACTGGGCCGTCTATCGCGGCGACAAGGAAATGGTCGGGCTGCTCGTGCGTGCCGGCGCCAATCCCAAAGCCGCCAACCGCGAAGGCTCGACGCCGCTCTGGCTGGCCGGCATTGCCGGCGACCCCTCGATCGTCGCCGCGTTGCTCGAAGCGGGCGCCGACCCAAACGAGAAGCTGCCGCTCGGACGCACGCCGTTGATGATCGCGGCGCGCACCGGCAATGTCGAGGCGATCAAGACGTTGCTCGACAACGGCGCCGATATCAACGCCAAGGATACGCAGCGAGGAACCACGGCGCTGATGTGGGCGGCTGACGAAGGTCATGCCGCAGCCGTGAAGCTGCTCATCGATCGTGGCGCCGACATCACGGCGAAGTCGAATCCGGCGCCTCGTGGCCGCGGTCCGGCACTCGGTAAGGCGAACGATCCGCGCAAGGCTGTCGCGGCACAGGGCGCAGCCCTCGCCGCTGGCAATCCTGTCTCGCAGATCCTCCGGGACACGGATGTCGCCGGCAACAACGCCGGACGCGCTGGACGGAATGGCGGGCGTGGAGCCAATGCCGCAGGCGGCGGGCGCGGCGGGGCGGGCACTCCGACCGGCGCAGCCGGCGACGACCAGCAGGACGACGCGGCCGCGGCTTTTGGATTCGTTCGAGGCAGACAGGCACCGAACGACGGCGGTGCTCTGACGCCGCTTATCTACGCGGCGCGCGCCAATGATATTGAGTCCGTCAAGGTGCTGCTCGCCGCTGGTGCCGACATCAACCAGACGTCGAACTACGGATGGAGCCCGCTCCTCGTCGCCACGCAGAACCGCTACTACAAGCTCGGCGCGTATCTGCTCGAGCACGGCGCGGATCCGAATCTCGCCAACAAGGGCGGATGGGTACCGCTCTATCTCGCCACCGACAATCGCAACATCGAAAGCGGCGACTACCCAGTTCGCCGCGGCGACATGGACCACCTCGAGTTCATCAAGCTGCTGCTCGACAAGGGTGCCAACGTCAATGCGCGCCTGAAGGACAGCACCGAGACGCGCACGGTCTTCACCAACCAGTGGCTCGATGAGAACGGCGCCACCGCGTTCCTGCGTGCGGCGCAGTCAGGCGACGTCGAGCTGATGAAGCTGCTGCTCTCACGCGGCGCGGATCCGAAGATCAACACCATGCTCAACGTCAGCCCGCTGCACGTGGCGGCCGGCATCGGCTGGGTCGAGGGCATCACCTACGAGTGGTCGCCGAAGGCGACATTCGAAGCGGTGAAGATGCTGATCGATCTCGGCCTCGACGTGAATCTGCAGGCCGATACGGGCCGAACGGCCATGCACGGCGCCGCCCATAAAGGCCGGTCGGATGTGGTGCAGCTCCTGTTCGATCACGGCGCGCGTGTGGAGGTCAGGGATTACGGCAATACCGATAACCGCGGCGGCAAGCTGGCCGTGCACACGTGGCAGCCAGTGGACTATGCCGACGGTCTGGTGCGCGTCGGCGTGCAGTCGGCCATCGGGCACCCCGAGACCGGCGAGCTGTTGCGCAAGCTGATGAAGCAGGCGGGATTCGAGGCGCCGCCGATGGGCCGCACGCTCGAGTCGATCTGTATTACCGAAGCGTGCGACACCGGCCAGTGACGGTCTCGGGGCGAGGCATACCTCGCCGCTAGACGATCCTGAATAGCCGCCGCGCGTTGCCGGCGGCTATTTTTTTTCTATCTCCTTCACTGATCGCGGCGCGCTCGATCCACCGCGCGGCCGGCTCCATCACCTCATACGGATAATCACACGCGAACAGGATGCGGTCTGCCCCGATGGTCAGCATCGCGCCGATCAGTGCCTGGTCGCTGAAGATCCCGCTCGTCGAGACGTAGAAGTTGTCGCAGAGATAGTCCTGGAGCCGGCGCTGCACCCGCTTGTCCGAGGGGTTGTATTCGAAGCAGTGCTGAATGCGCCACGAAAAGTACGGCAGCGTCTCGCCAAGGTGACCGAGGATAACGGTCAGCGTCGGAAACCGGTCGAATAGGCCGCTGTAAATCAACCGCAGGGCGTGTGTCGCCGCTTCCGGGGCAAAGCCCCATGTCGCCCCGATCAGTTCGCTGTGCCCTTCGTAGATCCGCTGATCCAGGGCAGGACGCGGATGCAGATAGATCGGCGCGCCAAGCGACGCAGCCGCCTGCCAGAACGGCAGGAACCTGGGATCGTCGAGATACTCGACCCGCTGCGGGTCCCGCGTGTTTGTGTAACCGTTGATCATCGCGCCCTTCAGTCCGAGCCGAGTGACCGCGCGTTCCAGCTCGAACGGCGCGGTCTTCGGATCCTGCAGCGCGATACTGGCGAATCCGGCGTAGCGGGTCGGCTGATTACTGACCTCCGAGGCCAGACGATCATTGATCTCACGCGCCGCTGTCGCCGCGGCGACGGGATCAACGATGCCCTGAACGCCCGGGACAGTGTGCGAGAGGATCGCCACGCTGATACCGCTCGCGTCCATGCCAGCTAGTCGATCCGGGCCGAAGTCCCGCAGCCGTTGGTTGACGCTCGTCATCCAGCCGGCGTTGTAGTCCATCGTCTTCACCAGCGATTGCAGATCATCGTCACTGCTGGACTGGGCGCCGACGGGCGACGCGCGAAGGCCGCCGAGCGCATCGAAGTGCTCTTCAACCGCAATCTTCTCGAGCGGTGCAGCGTCGGGTGGTTTGCCGATCGCGGGCAATTCGTAGGTCATGACAGGTGGCTCACTCGGATACACCATCAAGAGGCAGCTCGTGCGTACGGATGAGCTGCACGACAGAATCTACACGAAGGGTCCGACATGTTTTCGGACACTCGCCGGATATCATTCGAGCAAAACTTCGGCTCACGAAGTGGTAGCATAGGCACGCAGTTGGCAGAGCGGCCCACAACCAGAAAGAACATTATGGACGCCGCAGTAGCAGGGATACCTGTCTCTTCACCACAACCGACACAACTGACCTTCGAGGATGGCCTCGGTGAGCGGCGGTACGCCGTCGGCACCGTCAGCGAGCCGCTCGAAGTTCTGAAACTGAGTTCCGTACTCAGTTCGGTGTCGTCCTTCGATTTCGCTCTGCGCGAACGCACCGCTCGACTCGCCGGGTTCCGGCACGAATCGTACGGACGGGTCCGATCGATCGAGCTCGATCGCCGGACATCGGCGTTGCTCGTGACCTCGGACTATGTCGCCGGCATTCGGCTGTCGACCATGCTCGCCGAGACGCAGAAGCGCGGAATTCCGTTGGATCTCAATGCGGTTCGCAGTCTCGTGCGTCAGCTGGTCTCGGCTGCCGCGGTGCTGCACGGAACCGCACCCGACGTCGGCAACGGTGCCATCGCTCCCGAGCGGCTCGTTGTCACGCCGACGGGGCGTCTCACCGTCGTCGAATACGTGCTCGGGGCGGCACTCGAGCAATTGGGCCATACACGCGCGCGCTATTGGCGCGAGCTGGCGGTTGCCCTGCCCGGCACCGTGGGGACGCCGGTTTTCGATGCGCGCACCGACGTCACGCAGATCGGCGCGGTTGCCCTGGCATTGATCCTTGGCCGTCCGCTGACGCCGGAGGATTACCCCGAGCGGCTCACTGATCTCATACACACCGCGACCATGCGGACCGTTTCAGGAGCCGTCGAGCCGCTTCCAGAGAGCGTCCGCGACTGGCTGATGCAGGCGTTGCAGCTCGATCAATGGGAGTCGTTCGCATCGCCAACCGACGCACGAATAGGGCTGGACGAAGCGTTCGGCGCCGAGAACTCTGTCGTCGAACTGGGCGCGCTGCACGTCTATCTCGCGCGCTATGCGGCGACCGACGCGTCAGTTGAGCCAGATCTCGGACCACGGCTCGAGGCCATGAAGGCGTTCCTCGCCCGTTATCCGTCACGACGAACGAGCACCTCACCGACGCTCGAGAAGCCTGAACAAACAGTGGAGGCACCACCGCCCCCGGCCGAACCGGTACGCACCGCCACGGTTGCTGAAACCGAACCGGCACCGGAGCCGGCGCCCGTACCGGAACCTGCTCACGCAGTGGATATCACGCCTGACGTCCCTGTGAGCGAGCCAGAGGTCGATACGACTCCTCCCGATGTCATCGGCCCGATCCCCAGTTATGCCGAAGAGCGTCGCGGTGCGACGCCGGTCGTCATGAGGCGCCGTTATCAGCTTATCGCCGCGGCTGCTGGCGTCGTGCTGCTGGTCGGTGCGATTGCAGCATTCTTGTGGTTCCGCGGCGGCGGGACACCCACGAGCGGCACCGTGTCGGTGGGCACGTCCCCGGCGGGAATCGCCGTATTCGTCGACGGCCAGCCGCACGGGGTCACGCCGCTCGGCATCGAACTACCGCCAGGCGAACATGTGATCGAATTAAGGACCGATACCGAGCGCCGCCGTGTTCCGATCACGCTAGCTGCGGGCGGTCAGGTGTCGCAGTACTTTGAGTTCGCCCGCGCCGCCGCGGCCGCAGCGACCGGCGAATTGCTCGTGCGCACCGAACCGCTCGGCGCCGCAGTGACTGTCGATGGCAATTACGTCGGACGATCGCCGGTCAGCGTTCCCGATCTGGCGCCCGGCACACATACCGTGCTCATGCAGAACGACGTGGGCACCCAGACCGAACGCGTGATCATCGAGGACGGACGGACCGCGTCATTGGTCGTCTCTCTGGGCAGCGCCCCGAACAAAGCCAGCGCCGCAGGCTGGATCCGTCTCGACGCGCCCGCAGACGTGCAGGTCCTCGAGGATGGCCGCGTCATCGGCAGCACTGAGCTCGAACGCATCATGCTGCCAGTCGGACGTCATGATCTCGAGTTCGTCAATACGCCGCTGGGCTATCGCGAGCGGCGAACCGTACAGGTCACGGCCGGGCAGACGGTCACGCTGCGGCCTCAATGGCCACGCGGCTCGATGGCCATCAACGCGATTCCCTGGGCTGAAGTATTCGTCGACAACAACCGTGTCGGCGAGACCCCGATTGGCAATTTCAACGTGCCGATCGGTTCGCACGAAGTCGTCTTCCGTCACCCCGATCTCGGTGAACGCCGGATGTCGGTGACGGTCAGCGTTGGTGAGCCATTGAAGGTTGGCGTCGATCTGAGGTCGAAATAATGCGACACACGCATCCGGTCATAGCCATGTTGACGCTGGCGATGACCCTGGCAGCGTTGACCCCGAGTGCCGCCCAGGAGTCGTTGGCCAACGCTCGTCAGCTCTACGCGTCCGCCGACTACCGCAGCGCGTTGACGATGCTGAATACGCTGCTGTCGGCCAGTCCCTCGCCGCAGGATCGCCAGTCCATCGACCTGTACCGGACACTGTGTCTCGTGGCGATCGGCAACAACGATGAGGCCAACAAGGCGATCGAAACGATGGTGTCGCGCGACCCGCTCTACCACCCGAATATGGATGAAGTGCCGCCGCGACTCCGTACCATCTTCAGCGACGCGCGCAAACGACTGCTCCCCGCCCTCATCCAGGAACGATACGTCATCGCCAAGGCCGCCTTCGATAAAGGCGACATGAAGATTGCCTCCGACGGCTTCACGCAGGTTCTGCTGGCGCTCTCCGATCCCGATATCACGGTCGCGGCCAAGCAGCCGCCGCTCGCCGATCTCCGTGTGCTCGCATCAGGCTTCAACGATCTCACGGTTCGCGCTCTGACGCCGCCACCCGTGCCGGTGGTGCCAATGGCGGTGCAACAGGCACCGCCACCGCCGGTCGCGGCGCCGCGCGAGCCGATCATCTACTCGCAGGACAACGGCAACGTCCTGCCTCCGGAGACGGTGCGGCAGGACCTTCCACAATATCCCGGACGCGTGACGTTCGATCGCTCGGGTGTGCTCGAGGTCGTGATCGATACGACGGGCGCCGTCGAATCAGCGATGATGCTGGAAGGGGTCGAGGCGCTCTACAACCGCCTGCTGTTGACCGCCGCCAAGAATTGGCGCTACCGTCCGGCACGCATCGATGGCGTGCCGGTCAAGTATCGCAAGCGCATCCAGATCACGCTCAACCGCATACAGGAGTAGCGGGTGCCCGCGTGCGTCGCCTCGCCGAAGGGCGACGCATCTGTCGCCCCTGTCGTGTACGGCGCATCAGCCACTTGAGTCACGTCTGAACCGCTGTACTTTCCTTTCAGTAAGATCGGATCCTTCGGTGTACTCCGCGCATCATCTTCGGATCCAACGTGAAGCGCTCGACGACGCGTAGCTGGTCGTCTCGCAGCGGCTTTGCGGCCGCCACCAGCGGCCTGCGGACTTCTTCGATACCGCCTTTGCCCTTCGCGGACCCGAGGCACGCAACAACAAGCACAGCCGTTCGACTCATTGGCTTAGTATACGGATCCTGAGCCGGATCGGCCTCGATGAAGGTGGAGTCATGGGATTGATACGACGCACGTTCGGATTCATGGCGATCGCGGTGCTGCTGCTGCTCGCATTCGCCGGCGGCTGGATTGTCGGCTTCGTCCGCGTCGGCGCCGCCTACGATACCGCGTTGCTGACCGACATCGAGCGGCAGTTCACCGAGCGGATGCGCGACGTGAGTCTCGTTGGTACGTTCACCGTCTTCGGGCGTGAGACGCGGAACGCAGAGGGCCGCGGCGGGCCGCGCATCGATCGCTACGACATCAGCAGCATCGAGAAGGTCGGAGAGAATCTGTGGCGCTTCAACGCCGGCATGGAGTGTTGCGGCGTGAAAGGTCGAATCCCGATCGTCATCCCGATGCGATTCGTTGGCGACACGCCGATGATCATGATGACCGACACGGAGATCCCCGGCGTCGGCGCGTTCACGGTGCGGCTGTTCTTCTACGGCGACACGTACTCAGGCACGTGGCAACACGGCAAAGTCATCGGCCAGATGTCAGGCCGGATCGAGAAGAAGGCTTCGTAGCCTGTTAGAATTGTCGCCATGTCATCCATAATTCATGCCGCAAAATCCTTGTTGATTTTGACCGGCGCAGCCGCGGTGTTCGTCGTCACCGTGCGTGCACAATCGCCCGGTGTGGCACCGAGCGAGGCCAATCATTTCATCGAGACGCCAAAGGGTTGGGTCCATCCGAGGACGGCGTGGGGTGACCCCGATCTCACCGGCATCTGGCCCATTGCGCACGGCCTGAACCTCGTCCGGTCATGTCCGCGTGCCGGTGGCCCCGGCAGAGGTGGTGCTCCTGCGCCGGCGCCTGCAGCAACCGCGGCACCGCCGTGCGATCCCAACAACATTCCGCTGTTCAAGAGCGAGGCGGTCTACACCGCCGAAGTCGAGCGCGCCCTCGGAATTCGCAAAACGGGTGACAACGCCACGCAGGCGCTGGCGAAAGGCGATTTCGGCGCGGCATTGCAGGGCGGCGTGACGGACCCGACCTTTCCAGAGCGGCAGACATCGATGATTGTCGATCCGCCGAACGGCAAGCTTCCGGAGCTCACGCCCGAGGGCAAGCGTCGATCGGCACTCATGAAGAGCAGTTGGGCGGCCGCCGGAGAGACCGGGCAGATTTGGGACAAGCCGGAGGACTTCGACAGTTGGGACCGCTGCATCACGCGCGGCATGCCTTCATCGATGATGCCGTATCGCTACAACAACGGCATCGAGATTTTCCAGGCGCCGGGCATGGTCGTGCTGAGCCTCGAAATGATCCACGAGGATCGCATCGTCTATACGGACGGTCGGCAACCACTCAAGCCAGTCTTCAAGGCCTACATGGGCGAACCGCGAGGCCGATGGGAGGGCAACACGCTCGTCGTCACGACGACGAATTACAAGGAGGGTCCGTCGGGTACGAATATCGGCGTCTTCGGATCGCCTGCCGGTAATCGCTTCCCCGTCAGCGATCAGATGACGACGACGGAGCGGTTCACGCGGGTGAACGACACCACGATTCTCTACGAGATGAAGATCGAGGATCCGGTGGTCATGGTGCAGCCCTACACCATCCGTTATCCGCTCCGTCTCAATAACAGCTACGAGTGGTGGGAGTACAACTGCCACGAAGGCAATCGCACGATTCGCGATTACATCACCTCGTCCCGCAAGGAACGAGCCAACGCACAGTCAGAGAGCGGCCAGAGCAAGTAGGCACACATGAAAAAGACGAGCCTTACACTCGCCATCACCGCCACGATCGTTGCCGCTTACTCCGTTACCGCGCCTGCCGCGATCTCTGACCCGGTCGCAACCGCCTCCGGCAAGCTGTCTGGTGTCACGCTGAAGTCGGGCGTGCGCGCCTTCAAGGGGATTCCGTTCGGCGCGCCACCGGTCGGCGATCTGCGCTGGAAAGAGCCGCAGCCAGTCGCTAAGTGGGATGACGTTCGCAAGGCCGATCAGTTCGGCAACGTCTGCGTGCAGCCATCGCAGCCGAACCGCATGCCGAACAACGTGACGACCGACCTGCCTGACTCCCCAAAGATCAGCGAAGACTGTCTGTACCTGAATGTGTGGACGTCGGCGAACAACCCGCGCGACAGACAGCCGGTCATGGTGTGGATCTTTGGCGGCGCCTACAGCGAGGGCGGCGGATCGAGCCCGCATAACGACGGCGAGGCCCTCGCCAAGAAGGGCGTCGTCCTGGTCACGTTCAACTATCGTCTCGGCGCGTTCGGGTTCTTCACGCATCCCGAGCTGACGAAGGAATCCGGACGAAATGCCTCGGGCAACCAGGCGCTCGCCGACAGCATCGCGGCGCTGCAGTGGGTGAAGGCCAACATCGCGACGTTCGGCGGTGATCCGACCAACGTCACCATCTTCGGTGAATCTGCTGGAGCTGCGATGGTTGGCGGTCTCGTCGGGTCGCCAGTGGCGAAGGGTCTGTTCCAGCGCGCGATCAGCGAGAGCGGCGCGTGGATGGGACTCGGCATGGGCCCGATGACAGATCGTGCGCAGGCCGAACGCGCACAGTTGCCCATCGCAGGACGTGGTGGCCGCGGTCGTGGCGACGCGCCCTCGGCGCAGCCGGCAACTCCCCCACCGCCCCCACCGTCGCTGCCACCGCTCGCCGAACTGCGGGCACGGTCCACCGAGGAAGTGGTCAAGACACTGCGCGGCTCCGGCATGATCATTGACGGCTGGATCGTTCCCGAGGATTTGTCGATCACCTTCGCGAACGGCAAACAGAACGCCGTGGACGTGATGGCCGGCTCGAACAAGGACGAGCACACTGCGCTCGGGGGCAATGTCGCCTTCCGCGACACGATGATGTGGGCGATGCGTCTGTTCAACGAGCGGCAGACCGCGATCGGCAAGCGCGCCTACTGGTACTTCTTCACACACGAGGGACCGATCGAACCGGGTGCCCGCGATCTCAAAGCCACCCACGCCGCAGAGATCGTTTACGCACTCAATAACCTCTGGGCGCCGCGCGTGTACCCCGACTCGACGTCGCCGAAGCTGGCGATGGCTTCGGAGAAGGATCGCGCGATGGCGGATCAGATGTCGTCGTATTGGGTGAACTTCGCGCGCACCGGCGATCCGAACGGCAAGGGCTTGCCAACCTGGCCGCGCTTCAAGGATCGCAACGCACCGCCGCACATCCTCGGTCCGGCGGCCGAACCTCCCGGCCCGGACGTGCTGAACGCCTACGACGCTAAGTACGCCGAGGTCCTCAAGAATCTCCAGTCGGGATCGAAGTGACCTCGCAGGGCCGGTCCTTTGGATCGGTCTTTCTCGTAACAATCCGGTAATATCGCTGCCGCATCCTCTGCCCACGTGAATATCGATCCGTTCCTCATCTGGCTCGAATCGACCGCGCTCAGCCAGTGGATCGTGGGCTCGGAGTCGATGTTCGCCTTTCCAGGCATCCTCGCCCTTCATGCCATCGGGATGGGATTCGCCGTCGGCATCTGCCTGGCGCTCGATCTGCGAATTCTCGGCGTCGCACCAGCGGTGCGAATCGCCGAGATGCGCCGCTTCGTGCCGGTCGTGTGGGCCGGCTTCTGGCTGAACGCGGTCTCCGGAGTGCTGCTCCTGATCGGCTACCCGACCAAGGCACTGACCAACCCCGTGTTCTATCTGAAGCTGCTGCTGATCGGCGCGGGGCTCTGGTTGTTCAGGCGCATCGGCCGGCGCGTCTTCGATGACGCTGGCGACCAACGTGCGCAGTCGCCGCTCGTACAGCGGCTCGCGATCGTTTCGCTGGTGTGCTGGGTTGGCGCAATTACCGCCGGCCGCTTTCTCGCCTACACCTATCACCGACTGACGGCGTTGAGCTGATGCTGCACGCTCTCCAGATCTGGCTCGTCACAAACATCATCGCCCACTCGCCGGTGGCGAATCTGATGCGCACGGCATGGGCGTGGCCTATCGTCGAGAGCATTCACTTCCTCGGCTTGTGCTTGCTGATCGGCTGTATCGGTGCGTTCGATCTGCGTCTGCTCGGCGTGGCCAAGCGCGTGCCAATCGCGGCGATGCACCGGCTGATTCCGTTCGGCATCCTCGGCTTCGTGATCAATGCCTCGAGCGGCATGATGTTTCTGCTGACCGAGCCGGATCAGTACATCTACAACCCGTCGTTTCATCTCAAGTTCCTGTTCATCACCATAGGCGGCCTGAATGCCGCCACGTTCTACCTCTCTAGCTACCGCCAGGTTTTTGGTGCGAGCCCGTCGCTCAATCCGCCGCTGCGCGCCAAGGTCGTCGCCGCGATTTCGCTGACTGCCTGGGTCAGCGTCATCGTCTGCGGACGCATGCTGACGTTCTATCGTCCCGCACCCTGCATCGGGCAGCAGAGCGACATCCTGCTGCAGTGCGCGCCTGCCCCGGAAAGAGGAGCCAGACCATGACACGCCTCGTCGCTCTCACCGTCACCGCGGCTCTGTTCACCGGCGTCTCTCTCTCGGCACATCATTCCTATTCGGCCTACGAGCGCGATCGCCTCGTCGAAGTGCAGGGTGTCCTCGACGAGTTGGAATGGGTTGCGCCTCACTCACTGCTCAAGGTCAAGGACGATGAGGGACACCTTTACATCTTCGAGTGGCAGGCACCCTTTTCGCTTCAAAGGAGGGGTATCCAGCAGGACACTCTAAAGACGGGTGAACACATCATCGTCACAGGGAATCCGCATCGGGAGTTCGAGACGAACCGCATTCTGAACTTCAAGTCTGTGAGGCGGCCGGCCGACGGCTGGAAATGGCCGAACTGGTGATCGTGTAGTCGTAGGGCCCGTCCTTTCGGACCGGCCGCTCAGGCACGTCCACAGGACGTGCCCTACGACGTATCGCGCTAATTCGCGGCGGCTGGCACGGCTCCGCTGATCGATCGAAAGTAGTACGGCTCCCAGAAATCGCACTGTGATTCGCTGAGACGGTTCGCTTGCTGAACCGGCCGTTGCAGCGTGAGATACTTGTCGACGCCGCGCCCTCCACCTTGTGGCCGGGTCACTGCCGGCCAGTGCACGATCGTCGGGTCGTCGGTGTTCGGACTCCCAGTCATCGCAAAGCGCGTCCAGTAACCAGCGATGGTGTGCGCGAGTTCCAGGTCCGCCTGGCCGAGCGCGTAATTCGGGAAGAGCGGCGGAGCGTAATTGTTGCCGAACACGAAGTTCACCTCGAGTCCATGTACGACTCGATTGCCGGCCACGGGTGCAACCTCGTGACCAAACAGATAGACGAACACCGGAGTCCCGGTCATTTCGATCAGCCGAGCCACCCGTCTCGCTTCGCAGACATACTCGGCATCACCAACGGCGGCGGCAAGCGCGTCTTTAGGCGACGCGAACGCATCGGCCGGATAGGTGGCCATGACGGCGCTGGCGTCCGCGCCGAATTCCGAGTCGAGGGCCGCCGCATACTGATCGGCCGTCACGGCCGAGGGAAAGCTGCGGTTCACAAACGTCCATCCTTCATCGCGATTGGCACCTAGGATCACTGGGACGTGACTGAAGGCGCCCGCTTCAAACAGGTGACGCGGCTGATCGGGAATCTCCACACCGTCGACGACGGGCGTCCATTGAGTACGGCCTGTCTCAGACAACTGTTCGAACAAGGGAGGCGGCGTGGCGAGTAGCACTTGTTCGCGACTCTTGCCTCGCAGACATACCAAAACTGCCGTCGAATCCGCACTCGTACAGCCCAGCGCGGCCGCAAACTCTGCGGCTTGTGCCTGCCCATCGGACATACTCCGCCAGCGAAACGACGCGGAGCCACTCTGCATGATGGCGCGGTGGAACAGGCCCAGACTTGCTGGCGACACGAGGTGCAGACCGACACTGTGTGCGCCCGCGGACTGACCGCCTAGCGTCACGTTGTTCGGATCGCCACCAAACGCGGAGATGTGGTCACGGACCCAGACGAGCGCCGCGCGTTGATCGAGGAGCCCGTAATTGCCAGCCACCCCTCGTTCTTCGGTCGCGAGCGCTGCATGTGCAAGGAACCCGAACGGACCGAGACGATAGTTGGGAGCCACAATCACGGCGCCGGTGGACGCGGCAAGCACCTCGCCGTTTTGTGGAGCGAAACCAGCCGATGCATTGGCGAAGGCGCCGGGATGAAGCCACACGATCACCGGCGCGCCGGACGACGGTAAGGGGTTCGGCGTCCAGACGTTCAACTTGAGACAATCCTCATTGCCCATCGTCACTCCGGTGACGGCATTGAGCTGGGGGCACGAGAGCGGCGCCGTCGTCGCGGACAGCAGATTCGGAGTCCAGGGCGACACGGGTTGAGGCGCCTTCCACCGAAGGCCTGCGACAGGGGGCGCGGCAAATGGAACTCCCAGGAACGCACAGGATGCCCCGTGATCGAGCCCCTGCACCGAGCCGTGCGAGGTGACCGTCAGGCACGTCTGGCCCTGAGCATCAGTGGAATGGGTACTCATCACCATCACCGCCGCGACCGCGGTCACACATGTGCTCAATACAAGAAATCGCCGCATAACTCCTCCTTGAACGCGAGCCTGCGCGTAAGATACGAACGCGAGAACGCTGCAGTCTTGGGGAAACCCTGGGAGTTCGATGGGTTTTCCATGATCGGAACACTCACATGGCGCTCGAGGCAGGTACCCGCTTCGGTCCCTACGAGGTCCTGTCGCTGGTTGGTGTCGGCGGCATGGGCGAGGTGTACAAAGCCCGCGACAGTCGGCTCGATCGCATCGTCGCGATCAAGCTGCTGCGCGCCGACGTCGCCGGCCGCGCCGATCGCCGCGCACGCTTCGCCAAGGAAGCGCGGGCGATCTCCTCCCTGAGTCATCCTCATATCTGCGCGCTCTATGACGTCGGCGACGACAACAGTCAGCCGTTCATCGTCATGGAATTTCTCGAGGGCGAGACTCTTGACGATCGGCTGACGCGCGGTGTGCTGCCGGCCGCCGACGTGCTTCGATTCGGAATGCAGATCGTGGGCGCGCTTGCCCACGCCCATCGTGCGCACGTCGTGCACCGCGATCTCAAGCCCGGAAACGTCATGCTGACCTCGGCAGGTGTCAAGCTGCTCGATTTTGGTCTGGCCCGACGAAACGAGGTCGAGGCCACAGCTCTGGGCTCGACGACGGTTTCGTTCGATCGCGGCGCGCTCACCGAGGAAGGCACCATCGTCGGCACCTTTCAGTACATGGCCCCGGAGCAGCTCCAGGGCAAAGAGCCCGACGAACGAACGGACATTTTTGCCTTCGGTGCGCTGCTGTTCGAGATGGCAACCGGCCGCAAGGCGTTCGACGGTCGAACGCAGACGGGCCTCATCGCGTCGATCCTCAGCGAGCAGCCACCGCCCGTGTCCGACGCGCGCGATGACGCAGGATTGCCTCCGGCGCTCGACCACCTCGTCGAACGCTGCATCGCCAAGGACCCCGACGACCGCTGGCAGACTGCACGAGACCTCGAGCGCGAGCTCGAATGGGTTGCGAGCGCCGGCTCGTCATCGAGCAGCGCGTCGAGCCGCTCTTCCACACGTCGCCGTGTGCTGATGGTGGCAATGCTAATCATGGCGCTGGCTTCCGTCCTGATGGCCTTACGGTTCGTCCGGTGGCCGAAATCGAGCGGCGGGAGCACCGAGGTTACGCGGTTCATCATTGCCCCGCCGCCGGCATCACTCATTCCGTTCGGCGAGCAACGCACACGGATCGCGCTCTCACCCGACGGACGAACGCTGGCTTTCGTCGCCTTCAACAAGGGCCATCTGCAGATTTGGGTGCAGCCGCTTGATTCGCTCGTGCCGCGTCCTCTCGACGGTACCGAAGACGCGGTGTCGCCCTTCTGGTCGCCAAACAGCAAGTACCTGGGATTTTTCACGCCGGCTTCCGGGGAGCTCAAGCGGATCGATCTCTCGGGTGGTCCGCCACGTACGATCTGCGCTGCAGCGGCCGAAGGGCTCGCCGAATGGGGACAGGACAACACCATCCTGTTCACGATCTTCCGCAGCGGTATTTTCCGCGTCTCCGCAGATGGCGGCGTGCCGATGCGCGTGACGTCGCTCGACAAGTCGCGGCGCGAACTCAATCATTACTGGCCGAGCTTTCTGCCCGGAGGCACGCACTTGCTTTATCTCGCGACGGCCAACGCGACCGATACGTCGAAAGCACCACCGAGCGTCTACGTCGCGACTCTCGACGGACGTGATCCACAACCGCTCGATGGGATCCACTCGCGCGCGGTGTTCGTGGCGCCGGGTTATCTGCTCTTCGAAGACGGAGGAAGTCTGCTGGCGCAGCGATTCGATCTCACCAATCGTCGTCTGAGCGGCGAGGCGATACGGATTGCCGAGCAGATCGCCGTGAATCGAACATTGGGCACGGCACATTTCAGCGTCTCGACCACCGGCACGCTCGCCTATCTGGGCAGCGGAGATGCGTACGAGATGATCTGGTTCGACCGGCAGGGCACTCCCAGCCCCACGGGGTGGGCGACGCAGTGGTACGGTGAACCGCGCATTTCGCCAGATTCGAACCGGGCCGTCGTGCCGGTCTTCGATCCACGCAGCGGCGCGGCGGACCTCTGGATTTACGACTTGCTGAGAAATGTGCCGACCCGCTTCACGACGGACTCTCCAACCGACAAGGATCCAGTGTGGTCTCCAGACGGCAGCGGAGTGCTCTATACGACTGAGCGGGGTGGCTCGCCGAATATTTTTCTCAAGAGGTTCGACAACGGCGGAGAGCTCACACCGATGGTGGTGAACCCCGTGCCTGTGTTTGCCGATGATTGGTCACGCGATGGGAACTGGATCGCGTATACGGTGAACACGACGAAGGCAGGAACTGACCTGTGGCTGAAGCCACTCATCGGCGACCGAAAGGAACGCGTTTTCCTCAACACCCGCTTCAACGAAGAGGGCGCCAGATTCTCACCAGACTCACGATGGCTGGCATTTGCGTCGAACGAGACCGGCGATACGCCGGAAGTCTATGTGGCACGCGTCGATGAACCGGAGCAACGCGTGCGGATTTCAAGTGGTGGCGGCACTGCACCGCGCTGGCGGCGCGACGGCAAGGAGTTGTTCTACGCCGCGGCCAACGGCCGAACGATGATGGTGGCACCGATCGAGTCGCTGTCACCATTCCGGGCGGGCGCACCCAAACAACTGTTCACGCTCGGCGTTGGCTCGGCAGCTACCCGCCATCGGGTTCGCAACACTGACTTTGACGTCGCTCCCAACGGCCAGAGATTCCTCATCAGCATTCCAGTCGGGCAGCCGGCATCGTCACAGACCACAATCGTGCTCAACTGGCCGGCAGCGCTGGGCCGTTAAGGGGTGCACCAGGTTCGGACGCCGTAATGCGAGCATGGCGGGGCCGCTCTACGTCATCACCAAGATCGATTCGGTGCGGGTCGGGCTCGACCTTCGCGCGCAGCGTGGTGACGCACCAGGCCTCATGCCGATCGGCGGCCTGAATGCCGCCCTTTCGACCTCTCCAGCTATCGCCAGGTCTTCGGTGCGAACACGTCGCTCAATCCGCCGCTGCGCGCCAAATCATCACCGTGATCTGGCTGACCGGCCTTCCCGGCTAACGGATGGAAGTGGCCGAGCTGGTAGCACGTTCACAAAGGACTGCCTAGCTGCGCGGTGGCGGGAGGTGTGCTTTTGTGGACACACGGGCGGAGCGTTCGCCATCACACTTGATCCATGCAGCGCAACATTCGTTCCGGTGCCGGAATCAAGACGACGAAGGTGAAGGCCAGCGCCCAGAACGCGTCAGTATTCAGCCTCCAGGCGTTTCTCGAGTCGGCCGGGATTGCCCAAAAGGGCTTACCGTACCGGCGTGGCGAACCCATCTTCACTCAAGGCGATGCCTGCGAGCATGTCTGGTACATCCAGTCCGGTGGGATCAAGCTGTCGGTGCTGTCGAAGACAGGGAAAGAAGCCGTGGTCGCCATGCTTGGGCCGGGTGACTTCTTCGGCGAGGGATGCCTGGCGGGTCAGGAGGTTCGCATGGGAAGCGCCACGGCGGTCACCCCGAGCGCGATCCTGCGCATCGACAAGGGATACATGGCGCACCTGCTGCACAAGCAGCACGCGATGTCCGACCGGTTCATCTCGCATATCCTGACCCGTAACATCCGGATCGAAGAGGACCTGATCGATCAACTCTTCAACTCCAGTGAGAAGCGGCTGGCGCGCACGCTGCTGCTGCTGGCGCGATACGGGAAACAGGCGAAGCCGACCCGCGTGGTACCCCAGATCTCGCAGGAGACACTCGCCGAGATGGTTGGTACGACACGCTCACGGGTGAATTTCTTCCTGAACAAGTTCAGGAAGCTGGGCTTCATCGAGTACGAGGCTGAGCGCCCGATCAAGATCAACAACTCCCTGCTCAGCGTCGTGCTGCACGATTGAGGCGACTGACCGGGGCCCGCTTTCCGCGTCAACTCATCGCGGGGACGGGCTCGGCGAGCCGCGGCAAATCAATGGTGAACACGCATCCACATTCGGGCAGGTTCCGCGCGTAGAGCCGGCCATGGCTCGCTTCGACGCCCCATCGACTGAACGCGAGACCGACGCCTAGTCCCGTGCGATCCCGGCTTCGCTGCTCGAACGGGCGGAACAGATCGTCGTGATTCGCACCGGGCAGGCCTCCGCATTCGTCTTCGACTTCGATGAGAACACGTTCGGCACTGCCGCGCACGCGCAGCGTGACAGTGGTCTTCGGTCGGGTGAACTTGAAGGCGTTCTGCAACAGGTTGCCGACGACCGCCGCGAGCACTTGGCGATCCCCTTGGATGGCGATGTCCTGATCCACCGGCAGAACCGTCAACCGGAGACCGATCGTCTGTGCATGGAGCACCGCCGCGGCGACGACTTCGTCGACGAGCTCGGACAACTGGATTCGGTCCGGGTTTTGGATTCCCTGTGTGAGACGCACCTCGGCGAGCGAGCGGCCAATGAGCGCGCGCAATGCGAGGAGACTGCGATGGAGTACGGTGCCCGTGCTGCCGCTGACGCCCACGTTCCCGGTTCTGAGAACCTCGAACGACAGAATCGCCGTGTTGAGCAAATTTCGCAACTCGTGTGCGAGGAACTCCAATCGCTCGGCGCCCCGCGCCGCTGCGACATCGACGGTAGATTGATCCCGATGACGTCCATATTCGGTGACCGCGCCGGCAATCGCTTCGTCGAGGCATCGGTTGAGTACACAGAAATCCGCGCTGCTGATCGCGGCGCTCATTTCCGTGGCCAACTCGGTGACCGACTGGCACACGTCACCATAGTCGTGCACGACCTGGGACACGGTGAACCCCTTCCGGAGAAGCTCACGGCCGTGTTGGATCGCGCTTTCACCGATCTCTGGGCTCGATGGCGCGCCGAGCCGTAACGCCTCGATCAGTTGATCGAGAAACAGCGGCACTCCATAGTCCTCGTCCGGTTGGTTGAGAACTGCGACCGACCTCACAGCCACCTTGGCCCGGCAGCGGGTGATGATCTCGTCGCGATGGGCGGCAATGAACCGATCGAGCATGTACGTTTCTCCAACAGCCTCGGACTCGCACCTGTCGAGGGTCACACGAACGATTGAGTGGGGAGTTGGCTTAGCGCGGGAACCCGACGTCCGAGACAGCATGGTAGGCCGTGAGCCAGCCCAGCGCCTGTTCCAAACAGCACACTGTGACGATGTATACAAACGCACAGACACGCATTCGCAAGAATGGCACGATCATCAAGCGCTCGAACATCTGCATCGGGCGACACCTATGTGGTCGATCATCGTCCTCTTCATCGCGGGAGCCGCGCTCCTGATCGGCTCCAGATTTCGAGTACCTGGCGGCGTGAATCCCGCACACCTCGGATGGATGAGCGCGCAGTGGCTCGCCGAGTACCGCGCGTCCCAGAGGATGTAGATGACGGAAGGCTTGACAGAATGACCGCAGTCCACGTCGAAGAGCCGAACGCCATCGATCTCGCGCGACTCGACGACGACGGCGGCGGTTCGCGAGCCGGGAGCCCTCCGCGACTGCGTGACCTCGTCAACCCTGACTCACCCACCACCATGGACGCGGCCACCATTGCCGCGCGCCAGCGAGAGCGAGGCGGCGCACCGAATCAGTACCGCCCGGCGCGCGAAGGATCGCCGTGGAAGCGCCTGGCGCTGACGCTGCGTCGTTTCCTGATCGGCCGTTGACAAAAGTCGAAGCTCCAGCTCAGCCTCGGCGCAAATGTTCAAGAGTGAACAGCGCCCTTTGTCTGTTCGATCGAGTATCACGGTTTCCGTCGGAGCATCGAGGCCCGGTGACACTCGGATTGTCGCAGAACCGACGGCAGGGATAGAGCGATGACTATTGAAGACCCTGAGCTGGACAATCTGTTTCGAGATGACCACTCTGAGATGCCCCACGAGAGTCGCCATGCAGGACGGACGCCGGGCGATGGGCACGAGCGCTCGTCCAACCGAACCCGACACGGTGGATTCACCGTCACGTTGCGCATCAAGCCGGACCGGCGCTGCCTCGTCACGCCAATCGATCCGGCGAGTGAACGGCGGCACTGTCGAAAATGACAGTGAACACCGGGACCGCACAGGCGTCGGAGTTCAGCGCACGACTGAGCGTCACCGTTCACTTCGAATCACGCGGCGGAGTCGTGAAGGCCTGGTTTCGCGCGTGGACGCGCGCTCGAAGGTGACGGTCCTGGCCTGTAGATTCGGTATGGCCGTCCTGCCCGCCAGCGTCCAGGCATCCGCATGAGGCGTCCCGTCCACGTTGATCGCACCAGGCGTCCACCACGCGTGATAGGAGCGAGCCAGTTGCGGCAGCCCGAACCCGAGCAGATCTTCAGCGCGTCGGCGTGATCCCATGGCCAGGACTACCTCATCATGCGCGAGGACGACGGGTCACCGTCAAAGAGACGATTCGTGAGGGACTCAATCTTGGCTCATTGGGCGGCCGGATCAACGTGCCGCAAGGAATTTGGATCGGGCCTGGTGCTGATGGAATCGTCACACAAAGCCAAGAAATCCGGCTAAGGTTTAGTCGAGGTATTTGACAAACACCACTTCGTTCTGTCGCTCGTTATAGATCAGCTCGTCGGCGATGGCGCGAATCAGCACGAGCCCGAACCCTCCAGGGCGCAGTCCCTTCTCGTGCCGAACATCGTCGTGAGCGATGTCACCGGGTGCGCTGTGAATGGCTGCATGGGACAGGTCGTCGAAATTGAAGCCCAGGCCAGGGTCGGCGATCCGATATAGCAACATCCGGCGGGTTCGCAGACACGCAACGCGAACCTTCTTCGCTGGATTGAGCTGTCCTCCCCACTCGATGCCATTCAGCAGCAGCTCACGAAAGGCGAGACCGACTGAATCGCGTGTTTCAGCAGGAAGATCTGTCTCGAGCTGTTGGACGAAACTCTGTATCCGGTCGGCCGCGTCACGAGTGCACGGCACCAGCAACTCTACCCAGTCTGCTCGCGCAGATATCACCTCGATGGTTGTAACACCTGAGCCCGCTGAGAACGCGCGCGTGACGACCTCGATAAGCCGTGACGGTTCGATTGGCTTGGCAAGAAAATCGTAAGCGTGTCGGCGGAGAGCATCGAGCATCACCTCCGTCGTGTCCGCGCCAGTCATGACTACGACCTTCGGAGGACGCCATTTGCCGCCACAGCGAGCCAGGATTTCCAACCCGCCGATCTTGGGCAATCGAACGTCCAACAGCACGACGCGGAAATCGTGACTGCTGATCTTCTCCATTGCCTCTGCACCATCGCGCGCGACTTCAACCGTAAAACCTTCATTAGCGAGAAGCTGCCTCAACCCAGTTCTTGTTGCGTCATCGTCATCAACAACCAACAGGTCTGAATGATTCATGAAGTCTCCGTGGACCGTCTCTATGCAAAAGCCGGTTGAGCCTGGAATCAGAGCGACTTCAGATACTCAACGAGATCTCGCTGTTGCTCCGCGGTGAGATCCAGACCACGAACTCGGTTGTAATGCACCACAACGTCGGCGGGCGTCGCGGCACTGCGGTCGTGAAAGTACGGCGCGTGTTCCATAGCGCACGCAGAGGCGTCTCGATGTGCGGGCCCAGTGAGCTCGCGTGACCTCGACACCATCCGGCGAAGTGAGTATATGCCAGAGCCGAGAACACCGCGGTGCTGAACCGCACACCGGGCCACCTCTCACCGACGAATGTCTCACTTGTCCGGTTCAGAACATCTCTCGTGCGCCATCGCCGGTACCCTGGGGCAGGTGATTTAATGAATGACGATGCCACTGTCCCTGCGGTTGCGGAAGCACACCGCAATTCCGCCGAGGCTGCCAGGAATGATGCCGAACAGTTCAGGCGACTCGCCGAGGAGACTCGTGAAGTTCGCGATCATCATCGCGAAGCGCTCGAAGCAATCCGACAGGAGCGAGAGCATCTGAGGAACGCCGCTGAGACGGCGCGCATCGCCAGCGAGGAGGCGCGGATCGCCGCCGAGACGGCGCGCACTGCTGGCGAGGAAGCGCGGGACGCCGCCCACGCGGCGCGGGAGGCCGTGGTGGAGACGGTGCGCGTCACTGCCGAAGCGCTCAGCGCGTCGCTCGAACAAATGCAATTGGTGGAGGACATGCGGCGGACCCTCCGTGAGGTAAGGGACCACAACAAGCTTGAGTCGAACTAGGTCGCGGCGTGGCCCGCCCGAACGCCGAGCCCGGGCGCTGAGTGTTGCGCGAAGGTCTCGACAATGGACCGTGGCACACCAATGTGGAAGCCCTGTGCGTAGTCAATGCCGCTCCGGCGCAGACGATCCGTCATGGTTTGATCGGTGACGAATTCCGCCACGGTTTTCTTCCCCATCCCCCTGGCGATCCCCACGATCGCCTCGACGACGAGCTGGTCGATCGTATTGGCCCCGAATCCACGGATGAAGTCGCCATCGATCTTGAAATAATCGAACGGGAGATGCTTCAAGTAATAGAACGAGCCAAAGCCGGAGCCGAAATCGTCCAGCGCGAAGCGGCAACCCCGGCTTCTCAGCTCCGTCATGAACGTCTTGGCCTGGTCGATGTTGCCAATGGCCGCCGTTTCGGTCAGCTCGAAGACCAGACACGCAGGGTCGATGCGCGCGTCGGCGAGCGCGCGATCGATGACCGCGACGAGTTGTGGGTTGCCGATGGACTTCGCCGAGATATTCACATTGAGTGTCAATGCGCGACCAGCCAGGGCCTGCGCGGCGATGAGAGCGACCGCCTGCTGCACCACCCAGGCGTCGATCGCGAGAATGCTGCCGAACCGTTCGGCGACGTACAGAAACCCGCTCGGCGGGAGCAGGCGGCCGTCGTCCGTCCGCAACCGGAGCAGCAACTCGTACTGACACACCTCGTTGGTCGCGAGGTCGAGGATGGGCTGGCAGAGCAACTCCAGCTGATCGTGCGTGAGCGCGCGTTGAATACCCTCGGCCTCCGCCAGCCGCGACGATGCTCGTGGCTGTGCGTCGGAGCGCGGCCTATAGAACGCGAACCGGTCTCGGCCCGCTTCTTTCGCCTCGTACATGGCGAGATCTGCCGCCGCCATGATTTCGATGTTCGTGAGACCGTCGAGCAGCGCGACTCCGACACTGGCCGTGACCCCAATCTGATGTTCGGCCAGCATCGCCGTTTGACGGCGCAGCGCCTTCACGATGCCGTCCGCGACCACCTCCGCCTGCTGGGCGTCGACCTGCGACAGGAGGATCCCGAACTCGTCTCCCCCCAACCGTGCGAGGATGTCAGTTTCGCGGATCCGGCCTCGAAGGGCCGCGGCGACCGTCTTGAGCAGGTCATCGCCCGCTTTGTGGCCGAACTGGTCGTTGACCGCTTTGAAATGATCGAGATCGAGCAGGAGCATGGCCCCGCCGCCGCCGTAGCGGGCAGCGGACTTTGCCTCCTGCGCCAGTTCCTGCTCGAAGCGCCGACCGTTGAACAACGCGGTCAGGAAATCGTGATCGACGAGATGCTCCAAACGCCCCTCGAGCTCTTTCCGCGCGGCGATGTCCTGGACCTGCGCGATAAGGTGCAGCGGTCGGCCTTCGTCGTCGCGGACGAGTGACACGCTCAACAGCACCCAGACCGAGTGGCCCCAGGAGTGTTGGTACCGCTTCTCGACCTGATAGGTCTGGACCCGGCCATCGAGCAATTCCCGATTCTGGTCAGTGTCGACGTCGGCATCGTGCGGATCGGACAGGTCGCGCAGCGAGAGAGCGCACATCTGCTCGGCCGTATACCCCGTGATTCGGCACATCGCGTCATTCACGCGCAGCAACCGGTCAGACATGTCCACGAGTGCCATGCCGATCGGCGCGTGCGTGAACGCGTTTTCAAAGGCGCTACGCATGGACGTTTTGAACCGTGGGCTCGGCGGCGCGCGTGTGGTGCCGTTTCTCGAATGATTTCGAGACCTCGAAGCGCGTGCCTCTCATCTGCTACCGCTCGGCGTGAGCGCGTCCTTCGGGAGAATAACCGCGAGGGCCACGCCGTCCCACGGCGCCTTCCCCGGGCTGCCGGTGGAATCGGCGCTGAGCGGCATCGCTCCGGTCGCCTGCGCGTCGAGATGGAATGTGCCGACGAGGTAGTCACGCACGATCAATGCACGTGCGCGCGATCGCAGGTACTGTTCGTCACGTGGGCCCTGCTGCGCATAGCCTTCGACCATGACGATACCCGACGCAAGGTACTCGAGGTAGGGTCCGATCGCCGCGTCCACGCCGCCCTTGCCCGCCTCGCTCAACTGCTCCTTTTCCGGGTAGCCCGGCTCCGGCTCCAACAAAACATCGGATCGAAGCCAGACTCGGACCACACGACGATCGCTACCCTTGGTCAGCGTCCCCTGCCTGTAGTCCGCCGGTGAGATCTGCGCGAGGTCGAAATAGCCGCGCTTGTTGAAGAAGCCGCGCAACAGGAAGTTGTGTTTGAGCGCTTCCATGTTCTCAGCGAAGCTCGCCATCGACTCGCGCGCGTCGTCCATCGTTTGCTTGACGCTCGCGGTCATCCCCTGGACTGAACCATCCTTCGATTGCAAGCCTTCGAGAGTGTCTTTCGCGCTTTGGACCAGCTGCCTCGCGTTAGTCGTGATCTCTTCGGTCTGCTTTGCGATGGCCGTGACGCGGTTGTACAGCTCGTCGTCATTGACAAGTTTGCCGATCGTGCCTTTGCCACTGCGAATCCCATCGGCGATGTGCGCGGCATCCTCGGTGATCAGCGCACCGGACGCCGCGATCTTCGTCACCTCGCCACTCACGCCGGTGATCAGCGAGTTCGCGTTTTCGACGGTGTCGGCGATGGCCACGACCGCGCGCTGAACATCGTCCCGCATGCCGTCAACCGCGACGTTGACCTTCGTGACCGTGTCTCCCATCCGCTGCACGAGTTCGGCGACGTCGAGCGGCTCCTTGCCGGCAAGCGTCGCGTTCGCGGCGACGATCGGGGCGGTGTCCGACCCCGTGGTGATGCCCAGATAGTTCCCGCCCACGAGCCCCTCGGTCTCGATCGTGGCCAGCGAGTCAGTGCGCACGAGTCGATGAAGACCCTCGACGATCTCCAGCTCGACTCGGAACTTGCCGCTCGGCGTATCCGGCGGAAGGATCTGCGTGATGGATCCGGCCTTCGCACCGGATACCCGCACAAGAGCGCCAGGTTGGAGGCCGGTGATCTTCTTGAACTCGGTGTACACAGTGACCTTCTTCGCAAAAGCCATCTGCCGATCGCCAATCATGAACAGCCCGCCCGCGAACAGCAGGAAGCCACCCAGCACAAATACGCCGACGCCAGCCACTCTCGCCTGTGTCGCCACTAGCCGCCTCCTTGCGCATGCATGAACGCCTGAACAAGAGGCTCCTCACTGGCATCGAGCGCTTCGATTGTCCCGCTGGCGAGCATGCGACCCTGATCCAGCACGGCGAACCTGTCACCGATCGCACGCGCGCTCGGAATGTTGTGCGTGACCACGACGAGCGTGGTCCCGCCCTGTTTCGTCTTGACGAGCAGTTCGTCGATCTCGCGCGCGGTCATCGGATCGAGGCCCGCACTGGGCTCGTCCACCAACAGGATCGACGGGTCGAGCGCCATGGCGCGGGCCAGCCCGGCCCGTTTCTTCATCCCGCCCGACAGGTTGCCCGGCATCGTGTCGAACTCCTCTTCGAGACCGACCGCCGAGAGTTTCGCCCTCGCGCGTTCGTGAATCTCGGCGTCGCTCCAGTCGGTGTGGCGATGCATCGGAAACGACACGTTGTGTCCGACCGACATCGAGTCGAACAGCGCGGCGTTCTGAAACAGGACACCCATGTGCTTGCGAATGTCGGCGAGCTGCGGCCCACGCAGCGTCGTGATGTCGCGCTCCTCGACGAACACTCTCCCGCTATCCGCCTTCGTCAGCCCGATGATGTGGCGGAGGGCCACGCTCTTGCCAGTGCCGCTGCGTCCGAGCAGGCAGAACGCCTGGCCCCTGGGAATCTCGAACGACATGTCATCGAGTACCTTCCGCGTTCCGAAAGCCTTGGACACGTGATCGAATCGCACCGCGTTCATGCCGACATCACGGGATAGAAGAAGAAGATCAGCTTCACGAGGATCACGTCGCTCAGAATGATGAGGACCGACGCCATGACGACGCTGCGCGTGGACGCCTCGCCGACGCCTTCCGTGCCTCGGCTCGTCGTGAAACCGAGATAGCTGGACACGACGGCAATAAGGTAGCCGAACACGACGGTCCTGAGCGTGGCGAGGATGATGTCCGGGTAGGAGACGTAATTGAAGGCGCGCTCGAGATACAGCTGCCAGGACATCCCGGACACCGCGGTCTCAGCCACGTACCCACCGAGAATGCCTGCGAAGTCCATCATGATCGTGAGGAGCGGCATCGCAATCATCAGGGCGATGATGCGCGTGACCGCCAGATACTTGAACGCGTCGACGGCAGTGGCTTCGAGTGCGTCGATCTGCTCGGATACTTTCATCGCGCCGATCTCGGCGCCGATACCAGCACCCACGCGACCGGCGACCAGCAGACCGGCGATGAGGGGGCCGGTTTCGCGAATGAGCGCAATCGCGAGGGCGGCGGGAATCATCGCCTCCGCGCCGAAGCGCTCGAGCGAGGCGCGTGTGTGCATCGAGAGCACCACGCCCACGGCGACGCCTGCCGTAATGATGAGCGGCGCGGAACGGTACCCGAACTCGTACGCATGCCTGAGCACTTCGCGCGGTTCATAGGGAGGGCGCGCCGCGCCGACGAGGGCCTTCGCGCCAAACGTGGCGATCGCGCCGGCCAGCTCACAGACGGC
>DAINQP010000003.1:0-68545 GCA_036742665.1 Vicinamibacterales bacterium
CCCGGCACTCGATTCGATCGAAGAGGCACTTTCGCGGACCGAAACCGGCCCGCCTTTTACGATCATCTAGGAATCAGGGATCAGACCTGCGCTTCGAGGAGTGACGCGACGGTCTCGAGCGACTTGGCCACGAACCCCCGCTTCTGCCAGGTTTCGAGCTCGACGCGATCGCACGCCCCCATGTCGCTGCGGAATGTCTCTTCCATGAAGGCCGCAAGCTCAGCGTGGTTTATGCAGACGCTCGTCTCTTCGTTGTGGGCGAACGATCGATTGTCGAAGTTCGTCGTCCCGATGCTCACCCACAGACCATCAACGACCATCGTCTTCTGATGCAGGAACGTCTTGTTGTATTCGAGGATTTGAATCCCCGCTTTCAGCAACGGCCCGTACAGGCGGCGCGAGTTCTGACGAGCGAGCCATGTGTCGTTGTGACGGCCGGCCACCATGACCCGCACGTCCACGCCACGCTGCCGCGCCTCGACCAGCGTGTCGATCGCGGCCTGGTCAGGGACGAAGTACGGATTGGCGATGTAGATCGATCGACGCGCGCACACGATCGGCAGGTAGTGCATCAAGCGCACCGATGACGCGCCCGACTCAGGCGAGCTCATGACGGTTTGCACCGGGAGACCTGCCTGGCCGAAGCCGCGCGAGGGCGGATCGCCTTCAGACTCGTGTTCCGGATAGTACGTCGCGCCTGACAGGAGTTCGCCGGTCGTCTTCAACCAGTTTTGCGCGAAGCCAGTTTGCAGGGGTGTCACCGCAGGACCGGCAATCCGAATCTGCGTATCGCGCCAATGCCCCGGCCCCTGAGCGTCACCGAGCCACACATCGGCGATTCCAGCGCCGCCGGTGAACCCGACGCGGCCGTCGATGATGAGGGACTTGCGATGTGTGCGGTGATTGAACCGACCGATGCTGTACCAGTGAATGCGGTTGTACCATGCCAACTGGCACCCGCCGTTCTCGAGCGTCTCGAGGATCTCTGATCCGATCGTCGCCGACCCGACCGCATCGAGGAGGATCTTGACCGGGATCCCCTCACGAGCCTTGGCGGCGAGCGCCTCGGCGAAGCGGCGCCCGATCTCGCCGGCCCAGTAAATGTACGCCTCAATGGTGATCGAGGCTTGCGCGCGGCCGATCTCCTCCAGCATGACCGGATAGAACTCGTCGCCGTTGTGGAGGACGTCGATGCGGTTGCGCCGAAGGATGGGCACGGCCGTGGCGCCGGTGATCGTCGCGAGGAACTCGTCAGAGTCCACGGAAAACTCGTGTTCGAGACCGTACTGCGGCGGGGTCTCGACGGGGGTCACCAGATAGCTCACGAACGCCATCGCACCCGTGGAAAACGCCCAGCCCCAGCGGTTGTCGTAGGCAGTGGCAACGGCGACCACAAACCACGGCCACCAGGACCACAGCACCTTACGCGCCCGGGTCCACAGTGTGGCCTGGCCCTTGGGCTCTTGATAGCGTGGATCTAGCGCAATCCCGCGACGCCACCGCCGCGGGATCTGCTGAGCCACTCGCACAGCCTCGGCCATAACCCGTGCAGTAGCACGTTCAAGGCCAAATCCTTCCGACATAGCCGTGCGACACGGGCACACGACGTCCGGCCGCGATCGCGGCGGCGTCCGCCAGCACCGTGGCATCGGCATCGGCCAGCGTCCGCAGCATGTCACCCTCCATTGCCATGACTGGTATTCCATTCCGATAGACGATGCGGCTGCTGGCGGCAGCGCGAATGCGGTCACCCAGCGTGACGATACCGGTGAGATTGAGAGGATCGGCGCCGCTGATCGCGACAAGCGTCTCGTCCGTTCCGGAGCGACGGAGCTCGCGCAGACGATCGACGGCATCTGGCAGCGCATACTGCTCGCCCGACATGCCGCTGACGAATCGGCCACCGCGAATGTCGCCGCGGGCCTCGAGCATCCGATAGACACGCACGAGTTCCCGCCACGTGACGCCACTGACCTCGCGCGTCAACAGACGTCGGAAGACGACGCCGTAGCGGGAGAGCAGCGTCCACGCCAGCACTTTGACCGCCTCGTCGCGCTGGATGTCCCGGTCAGTCGTAGTGTCCGCCTTCAGCCTGACGATCGAGAACCAACGTCCGGCTGCGTCCACATTGAAGCGTCGTTCAGACGATGACGTCGCGATTGCGCGCAGACCAGCGAACCCGTCAGACGCGATCAGGCCTTCCGCAACCAGCTCACTGAGTGCCGGGCGACAGTCCGCCTCGGGCAGGTTGCATGCCGTGCGCATCTCCTGCGCGAAAGATGCACCGCGATTCCGGAGATGGTCGAGCAGCCGTTGTGCGGACTCGCTTATCACTGTTCGCGGACGCTGAAGCGTCCGCTCTACGCTCTCATCACGAAGGGCGAACCACTCACTCGCGTGCGAGCGAAGAAACAGTGCGATAGGCGTGGCGCCAACCACCTGCGTGGGACCAGTGGACAATCGCGCCCAACCAACCTCACCGGTCAGACACAACGTATCGAGGAGCGATGACTCGTAGCGTTCGAGCCTCGCCGGCAACACATCGCGCTCCCATGCGCGTGCGGGCACCTCGAGGCCATCGAGCTGCGCGAGGACCGCACGCAGTCCGTCGATCGCGGTCAGCTGATGACCGTCGCCAACGTGCTGCCACGCAAAGAGAAACCGCATGAACTCAGCCGGACTCACCGGCGCGATCTCCGCGCGCAAGCGGTTCAGGGTGTAGCGATGGATCCGCGCGAGCAGTCGACGCTCGCACCATTCGACCGTCGTAGGGCCCGCCTCGTTCAGGCGGCTCGTGAATGAGCCGCGAAGGACGACACCCTCTGACTCGAGGGTGAGCAACGCGTCGTCGACGGCCTGAAGCGGAACGGCCAGCAACTCCGCGAGTGACGAAGCGGTGATCGGCCCGAGAATCGCCAGACGGCTACGCACCAACTCGACGAGGGCGGCTTCCGACGTCCACGTCCGAGCGGCGCGTGAGGGTGGCGCCTCCACGAGTGGATCGAGCTGACTACCAGGGTGCACCGCCAGCCATTCGGGAAGCCGTTCAGCGGCCACCCAGATCGAGCGGGAGATGTTCGGTGTCGACACGCGAGTGGCGCGGCGCGTTGTCGCGAGCGCGGCGAGCCACGTCCGATCGGCCTCGTCTTGGAACAAGAACCCGCACGTCAGCAACGCGTCATGGCATTCATCGAGGTCTCGCGGGTCTGGCCGCACCTCGTCGCGAACGCGTTCGATGGCAGCGGCATCAAGTGCGCCAACGTCACCGGGACTGCCCGCACGCCGGGTCTGCACGGCGCGCGTTCGACGCTCCTCGAGCGGGGCGTCGTCGACGAAGGCGTACGGCCGTGCATTCAGAATGTCGTAGCAAAACGACGATGGCTCTGGCGTGTCACGTGAGATGCAGGTGAGTTCGCCCGCATGGATTCGCTCGAGCACACGCTGGAGCTGCGGCAGATCCATCGCCTCTTCGAGGCAGTCCCGCACGGTCTGGCTGACGAGCGGATGATCGGGAATCTCCCGGTCGCCGGGAATGTTCTCGAGGCAGGCCGCGGCGTCTGGAAACACGCCGGCCATGAGATCGTCGGCCTGCATGCGCTGCAGTTGTGGCGGCACCTTGCGTCCGCCGCGGTTGCGCGGCACCGCCAGGGCAATCGTCGTATTCCATCGCCAGCGGGTTTGAAAGACCGGCGCATCGAGAAACGCCTGCACGAGAATGTCGCGCACCGTCGCCGGGTGCAGATACCGAAACACATCGGCGAGGGGAAATGAGTGTTGTGGGCCGAGTGACAGCAGCACGGCGTCTTCGGTGGCGGCAGCCTGCAGCTCGAAGTTGAACTGGCGGCAGAATCGCTTCCGCAACGCCAGCGCCCACGCGCGATTCACACGGCTGCCGAACGGCGCATGCAGTACGAGTTGCATGCCACCGGCTTCGTCGAAGAAGCGTTCGACGACGAGCGTCGATTGCGTGGGCATGACGCCCAGGACTCGGCGGCCTTCAGCCAGGTAATCGATCGCCTGTTGCGCGGCCTCCCTGCTGACGCCGGTTTCGTCGATCAGCCAGTCAACAATTGTAGGGCTCGTCCTTTCGGACGTAGGGCCCGTCCCTTCCGCCTTCGCCGGCGCTTCGGCGGACCGCCGTAGCTCGCCTTCGGCGAGCGGAGGCTGGTCGGACGGGTCATCGATCGAAAGTCGCGTTTCCACGCCCGCGCGCAAATCGGAGACCGCGAGGGACAATTCATCGCTGCGCGCCGGCGCCTCTCCGAGCCAGAACGGGATCGTCGGCGGCGCTCCCTGCGCATCCCGCACACGCACGGTACCGGAGAGCACCTGCGTGATCTGCCACGAGGCGTTGCCCAACTGGAAGATGTCACCGGCGAGACTTTCAATGGCGAAGTCTTCGTTCACCGTGCCGATAAACGTGTCCTCTGGCTCCAGGACCACGCGGTAGTCGGCGACTTCAGGAATGGCGCCGCCCGAGACCAGCGACAGCAGACGCGATCCACGCCTGCCGCGCAGCATGTGGTTGACCTCATCTCTGTGCACCAGCGCTGATCGTCGGCCTCGCGGTGTCGCGAATCCATCCGACACCATCGCGACAACGGCGTCGAAATCGGTCCGCGACAGGGCGCGATACGGCCAGGCTTTCTGCGTCAGCGCGAACAGATCATCCTCGCTGCATCCCGTACACGACGTCTCGGCGGTGATCTGCTGCGCCAGCACATCAAGCGGCGCATCGTGGGAGACAATCGCGTCGAGCTCGCCGCGGCGGGACGCGCGAAGCAGCGCCGCGCATTCGACCAGATCATCCAGCGACTCCGGAAACAGCCGCCCTTTGGGTACGCCGGCGATCGAGTGACCCGAACGTCCCACACGCTGCAGCAGTGTCGCAATCCGGTGCGGCGAACCAATCTGACAGACGAGATCGACGTGTCCGATGTCGATCCCGAGCTCGAGCGATGCCGTCGCGACCAGCGCCTTCAGCGAGCCACCTTTCAACCGGTGCTCCGCATCGAGACGCCGTTCCTTCGACAGGCTGCCGTGGTGGGCGGTTACCGACTCGTCACCCAGCCGGTCGGCCAGATGTCGCGCCACGCGTTCCGCGAGGCGTCGGGTGTTCACGAACACGAGCGTCGTCTTGTGTTCGCCGATCAGCACGGCGAGGCGATCGTAGTACTCCTGCCAGACCTCGTGGGCCATCACCGCGGTCAGCGGCGAGGGCGGCACCTCGATCGCGAGGTCCATCGCGCGCCGGTGCCCTTCGTCGATAACGAAGCACTCGCCGCGCGCATCGTCGTTGCCGACCAGGAATCGCGCCACCTCTTCGATCGGTTTCTGCGTGGCCGAGAGACCGATGCGTTGCAGGCCCGTCCCCGCACCTTGCGCTACGGTGGACGAGCCCGCCGATTCGGCGCAGACGGCCTCCAGCCGTTCGAGCGTCAGCGCCAAATGCGAGCCGCGACGTGTGCCGATGACCGCGTGGATCTCATCGACGATTACCGTGCGAACGCTGCGCAGCATTTGTCGGCTGCGTTCGGCGGTCAATAACAAGTACAGGGACTCGGGCGTCGTCACGAGGATGTGCGGCGGTGTCTTCAGCATCGCTGCTCGCTCGGACGAGGTCGTGTCGCCGGTTCGCACGGCCGCGGTGAGGCGCGGCACCTCGATGCCGGCCTCCTCGCCGAGCCGGCGAATACCGCGGCGCGGCTCGGCCAGGTTCTTGTGGATGTCGGCGCTCAAGGCCTTGAGTGGCGAAACGTAGACCACGCGCACTTCGTCGGGAAGCGGCGACGCGCATCCGTCGCGGACCAGCTCGTCGATCGCGGTCAGAAACGCAGCGAGCGTCTTGCCGGATCCGGTTGGTGCGGCAATGAGTGTGTGGCGGCCAGATCGAATCGCGTCCCATCCGCGGCGCTGCGCCGAGGTGGGTTCACCAATCGATTGGAGGAACCATCGTGAGACGAGCGGGTGGAAACCGGACAGCATGATGCACGGAACCGGGGGAGTGTCCCTGCATCATATCCGACGGAGAGCTTGACGCCGCAATGGATACATACTAAATATTTAGTACTAAATATGGCCCGCCTCATCTCCATCGCCCACCTCACGATGTGCCTGTCGCTCGTCGCGCTCGCACAGCAACCCGTCAAACCCATGGCGTTCGAGGTCGCGGCCCGGCGGACGGGTCTTCGCCCAGAACGTCCCACTGCGTGACCTGATTCGTGCCGCGTGTGCGCTCGAGGACTCGCAGCTCGAAGGCATCTCGTCGGCGATGCGATCGACGCGATTCGACCTCGAGGCACGAATCGGCGGCGACGCCACGGTCGACATGGCCCGTGCGATGACTCGAACCCTGTTGGCCGAGCGATTCCGCCTGGCCGTACATCCAGAAGCCAGGCCGTTGGCCGTCTATGAGCTGGTGACGGCGCCCTCCTCCACCTCGCGGCGCCGGCATGCCGCTTGCGCCCGGTGCCTTTCCATGTCCGAGCGGTCTACTCCCGGGTCACCTCTCCCTGAGAGGCGTCGACATGACTGCATTCGCCTCCCTGCTCTGGCGGCGGCTCCTCCAACGCCCGGTGTTCAATCGCACCGGTTTCTCTGGACCATTCGATATCGACCTCACCTATCTGCCCGAGCTGGAGAACATCAATGGGCGGCCGGCCAGTGAGAATCCGTTGCTGCCCGCGCAGATTCTCGGAGCGCCGTCGATCTTTACCGCACTTCAGGAACAGCTCGGGTTGAAGCTCGAGTCGGCGCGTGGACCGGTGGACATCCTCGTCGTCGATCGGGCAGAGCCGCTCATCGAAAACTGAGCGCACAATAGCGCGATGCTACTGTTGTTCGCGGCCATCGGCGTGTTCGTCACAGCGCATGTCGCGCCCTTCCCTTTCCTGTTCGACACCACCGACGACACGGTGTGGCGCATGCCACGGGCGGAAGTGCCGACGATATACCTCACGTTTGACGACGGCCCGAATCCGACGGCGACGCCGGAACTGCTCGACGTTCTCGCCCGGCATCGGGTTCGCGCGACGTTCTTCGTCATCGACAAGCACATCACGCGCGAGACACTGCCGATCGTGCGCCGTACCTTCGAAGACGGCCACGCCGTGGGTATTCATTGGCACTCGCGCGAGCTGATGTTCAAGAGCCCGACATACGTGGCCACAACTATTCAGGAAGCCGCCGCGAAGCTGGAGCTGGGGACCGGCCATCGGGCGTGCCGCATCTTCCGTCCCCACGCTGGCCATCGCAGCATCCCGATGATCGTGGGCGCGTCGCGCGCCGGATTCCTGGTGGTCGGCTGGAGCTGGATGGCGTTCGATTTCAACTGGTTCAAACCGCGCAACGCCGACGACCTGGTGCCGCGGCTCACGCGCATCGCGTCCCCCGGCGACATCATCGTGATTCACGATGGCCACCACAAGAATCCGCACGCCGATCGACGCTACGCGATCGAGACCGTCGATCGCTTGATCCCCGAGCTGCGAGCGCGAGGGTTCGAGTTCGGGACGATTTGCTAGAAGCCGACTCGGAATCCGAAATCAGTCTGCCATTCGGGTCGGGGACCGTCGAGAGAACGAATCGCCGCGATCTCGAACGGAAGACCGCCGGCATTCAACCGGATGCCGCCACCGATGCTGGTGATGCCCGTGAACCCTTTGCCGTGAGCAGCGACACCCACGCCAGCGGGCTGTGTCCCCGACCACACCAACCCGCTATCAGCAAACAGGAAGCCATCGGCTGGAAGCCATCCGTATTCGAGCTGTCGCGACAACATCCCCCACAGCGGGAACCTGATCTCCACGTTGCTGACCAGCAGGCGGCTGCCGAGCAATTCCTCACCGCAGACACGCGCCAGGTCAGGCGGGCAATCGCGCAGATCCAATCGATGCCCGCGCACCAACGAGGCCGACCCGAGGAAGCTGGACATCAGCCGTGTGTCGTCGCCATCGGGACCGTATCGTGCCGAATGCAGCACACGCACGGCGAGCGAGTACGGCTTCACCGGCATCATGTAGCGGCGGTAGTCGGTGAGCACGCGCAGGTATGACAGATCACCGACAGCCGGCGTGATCTCGAGGCGATAGCGGGACCCCACCAGCGGCCCGGTCAATCCGAATACCGTCGTGTCGTGCACCAGCGCGGCGCTCACTTCCGCAACGGTCGTCGGATCGCCCCCTGACGAGGTGATGCGATCCGTTGACAGCACCTTGCCCGTCGTCGCGGACGCGATCTGCGAGCGCAACTCTCGGTGATACATCGCGTGGCGCACTCCGGCGGTCAATTCAAGCCGAAGACCGCGATTGAACGGATACGCCACCAAACCCGCCATGCGCATCTGCATGCGCTGCAGGTAGTCCGTTTGCTTGAGCAGCGCCGGTTGGCCGTCGTACTCGACGTCGCCGAAGCGCCGATACCGGCGGAGTCCGGGCGCGAGCTCACCGATCGCACCCCAGTTCCAGCGCCGTTCCTGATTGAGAAATCTGAATTCGAACGCGGAATCACGCAGATGGTTGCCGATCTGCACCGCTGCGCCAAGCCGGCGTTCGCCGAGCATGTCGCCGAACATCAGCGCACCGCCGGCCCGCACAAAGGTGCCGAACGGTCCGCCGCCCGAGCTCATATACGGCTGCCCAATCGTCTCGAGCGACATCCGCGATGAATACTCGCGCTTGCCGAGCGTCGTGAGATCCGGCAGACCCGTCTGCTGATCGGCTCTGATGCGATCGACCAGACCGCGCGAGGGCACAACTTCCTCTGTCGGCTTCGCGGGCGTGGCTTGTGCTGGCATGGTGACCGTGCGTGGCGTTGCGGTTGATGCGTCGAAGACGACGAGCTGCGGCCGGCCGCGCTCGTACACCGTGTACGCCACGACGGGAGCAGAAGCGGCTACAGAGAGCGCCGGACTCGACGGCGTCACACCGCTGACACCGGTATGCACGCTGGTCAGTCGTTCGATGGACGGTGTGCTCTGCCCCGTGGCGACGGCCACGCGATACACATTGGCGATGCCGTCGCCGTCGCCGATGAAATAGATCTCATCGTCAGCGAGCGACCACTGCGGGTTCAGTTGTGCACGGATGTCTCCGACATCCACACGACGAATCGTGTCGGTGTCGAGATCGAACACGGCCAGCTGCGGCCGCCCGAATGTCAGCGACTCGACATTGCTCCCATACCGTTCGCTGACGAACGCAATCGTGTGTCCGTCGTGCGACCAGGAGGGTTGCAGGTCAGCAGGTGAATCGTCGGTGAGTTGGCGAAGGGTGTTCGTCGACAGATCGAACACATAAAGATCGGTGAAGCCGCCGGATAACGCCGAGAAGGCGATCGACTTCCCGTCCGGAGACCACGTCGGCGTGAGGATCTGCCCGAGCTCGTCGAAGACCAGCTCGCGATTCTCTCGACCTTCCCGCATCGCCACCAGTATCAGCGTGGCGTGCCCCTGACGGACGGCGGGGAACGCGAACCAATCCCCCTCAGGGCTCCACGCGCCTGTAGAACGCAGTGCCTGCAAACTATCGAATCGCGCACTCGCGGCGGTCGTCGCGAGCTTGCGAATCACGCGACCGCCGTTGACATCGACGAGGAACAGATCGAGCGACAGTCGATCGCGCTCGGAGAAGAATACCGCGCGCTTGCCATCTGGACTCAGCGACGGTCCGAGCTGCATGCCATTGCGGCTCCATAACTCCGGGCGATCCGTGCCACGCGGGACGCCATAGACGCGAAACACACTGCGCCGCCACTCGACGTGCAATGTCTCCAGATCCACGCCGGTCGCGTAGTGGATGCGATCCTGCAGACGCCGATTCTTCTTGTCCGGCTTCAATGCTTTCTCGACGACCGCGTCGCCGAACCGGTTCCCGAGATACGACCAGAATGCATGGCCGTATTGATACGGCGAGAGCTTTCGAGCCGCCTCGCCTTGCTTTCGAGGCAGTCGGTCGGTGCGCACGGCATCGCGCAGCCACAGCTCGGATTCGGCGTCGGCCGACCCGCGGGCGAGATACTCGGCCATGCCCTCCACGAACCATAACGGCTGAGCGGTGCCGCCGCCATACCGGCGCGCGATGTCGAATTGGAAGGCGTGCACCAACTCGTGACCGAGCACGCGATCGGTTTCGGCCATCGTCGGCGCAAAGGGCATGACGATGCGACGCCGCAGCGATTCGGTGACGCCGCCTACTGAATCAGGCACCAACCCGGACACGACGTTCGTCTGCGCGAACTCGGCCTGACTGCCGTAAATCACCAGCGGCTGGCGACGTTCGAGCTGGTGGTTCAGAACGGTGGAGATACGTGCGTACCACCGCTCGGCGAGTTGCGCTGCGATCCGGGCCGCCCGCTCCTCTCGCTCGTAGTAATAGAGGTCGAAGTGCTCGGTGGTCAGGATCCGAAAGTCGAAGTTGCTGTATTCGACTTTATTGCGACCGAAGTACTGCGCGTACGCCGGCGAGACGATCGCCGGAAGCACCAGCACCGTGCACACGAGGGACAAACGAAGCACACTGACACCGCGAACATGGTGCTTGCGCATGGGGTACGGACCGACAAGAACGAGTTGTAGCGAGACGAAACGGCGGGAGACCGTCCGCTAGGAACGGTTTCTAACTTAGATGGAACAGCGAGTCAAGCAGAAGTGAAGGCAGGCGGCGCGCGGTGAAGACGCGTGAGGTGCGGAACTCTCGCTCCGCACCTCACAGTCGGTGGCGACTACCACCGGAAACTGACGCCTACTGAGCCGCGCCAGAAATCGAAATCGCTGAGACCGATGTCTACCGCGTTGTCCGAGTCATTTTCGAACGATCGGAAGTAGCGGAGGTCGCCGCGAATGCCCACGTTGTCGGTGAACTGACCGTTGACGCCGCCACCGATGTTCATGCCGAGGTCGTTCCGCGTAACGTCGTCAAAGAAATCGGTTACTCCGCTCACTCGGCTGCGGATGAGGCCAAGACCGGCTGAACCGTAGGGACGGATGCCCCGTCCGGGAGGCGCACTGATGAGCACGTTCCCCATGAACGTCGTCAGGTTGCTGTCCCCGAACTCAAAGTTGGCAGGGCCGATGGTGTTTTCGAAGAAGTTCGGCGACCAACCAAAGTCGAACTCGAAACCAACGACGCTCGGATTCCAGCCAATGGTCGCGCCGAAGTCGACGCGTTTTTCAACGTTATCCTCAAAGTCGCCAGCCGCGTCATTGAACGAGGCACTGCCACCGAAGTTGGCGCCCACGAATGGCGTAAAGAACCAGCCCTGCGCACGCGCGGTCGCAGGGACCAGCAACAGCGCCAGCGCGCTGATCATGAGTAGTTTGCGTACTTGCATCGTACCTCCTCCGTAAGCTCGAAAGACTCAAGACTCCGTAGGCGTTGTGGTGCAATCGCAATGCCCCACCCACGAAATAGCGCGGCTGTTGTGTCGTCGTGAGCTCGGCTGTGTGGGATTGCGAAGACGAGCTGCGATGCCTACAGCTGACGTAGCGCTCGCATCGGATCGAGTCGCGAGCTGCGTCGCGCAGGGACATAGCTTGCGATGATCCCAACCAAGGTCAGCAGCAGCGCAGCACCTGCAAAGGCGACCGGATCGAACGGGCTGACACCTGCCAGGAAGGTTCTGAACAGCGGGGTAAGGCCGAGCGAGGCAAATGCTCCCAACGCCACACCTCCCGCCACGACCTTCAGCGCACGCAACAACATCTCCTGGCGTATGCGAGGACGCGAGGCGCCGAGCGCCATGCGGATGCCAACTTCCGCCGTGCGGGACGCCGCGACGTACGACATAACCCCATAGAGACCGATCATGGCCAACAACACCCCGGTTCCGCCCATCGCGCCCATGAGCATCGTGCCGAGGCGGCGCATGTTCATCTCCAGGCTGGTAGCACTGCGAAGGGTCTGCGCATTGACCGGCACGGTGGCATCGACCTCGTCTATCGCGCGCTGCACTGATGTGACGAGCCCGTCTGGCGACGACGCGCGAGCGTGGATGATAAGGGTTCGCGGACGCTGCGCGAACGGGTAATAGACGACCGACTGCGGCGCCTCACCGATTGTCCCGATGCGGTGGTCGCGCACGACACCGACGACTTCCGCATCGAGCTCGTCCTCCGTCTGCACGTGCTGACCAATTACTTCTTGTCCGGGAAAGTACGTCTTGGCGAAGGTCTCGTTCACGATTGCGACCGCCGGACTGCCCATCCGGTCACTTCGTCCGAACTCGCGACCTTTGAGCATGCGAATGCCCAGCGTGCGGAAGAAATCCGCCCCGACGCTGTAGTTGGATGGACGTGTGCCGGGTATATCGGTACGGCCGGCCGGATGAAAACTCCTCAGCAGCGAGTCGCCGCCGAGCGGAACGAGGTTGGCCACACTGGCCAGTGAAATTCCCGGGACCTGTGCGATCCGTTCAACCAGCCGCTCGGCGAAACGTGCGCGCGCGTCGCCTCCATATTGCTGCTGGTCCAGGCCGAATCGGGCGACGATGCCGTGGTCGAGATCGAAGCCGAGATCGGTGTGCCCGATCCGGATCTGACTGCGCACGAAGAGCAGCGTGGCGACAACCAGAAACAGCGACATCGCCAACTGGCCAACCACGAGCGATTGCCGCATCCACGTGCGCGGCGTCGCGCGGTCGCCACTCTGTCGCACATCGTCTATCACACGTTCGCGTGTCGCCCTGAGCGCCGGAAGGACGCCGCAGATGAGCGTGATCAGAAACACGAGCGGCACGCCGTACGGCACGATGCGCGCGTTCGGTGCCATGAGGTTGCGAAGCGGGGCCATTTCCGACGGGAGCGGCGCCCAGTTCACCGCATACGCCATGGCCAGACCGATCACTGCACCCGTCAGCGCCAGCAACAGGCTCTCGATCAGCATCGCCTGCACGACACGGGCACGCCCCGCCCCGATCGCCACGCGCACGGCAAACTCTCGGCGGCGCTCCGTGGCACGGGCCATCAGCAATCCGGCAACATTGACGCACGCGATAAGGAGCACCAGGGCGCCGGTCACAATCGTCAACGTCCTGGCTGCGCTGTATCCGATTTCCGCACCGCGAAACTGTACGGCTCGAGCCGGAAAGACGCGCGCCGAACGGCCCTTCGATGACAGCCGTTCGGGATACATCCGCTCGAGCGATGCGGTCAACGTCGTGACCGCGGCCTGTGCCTGCGACATCGTGGCATTCGGCTGCAGGCGTGCCAGGACACTCAGAGTGGGCGTCGCGCGATCCTCGAACGCCGACAACGTCAGGCGGCTAATCGGGACGTAGATCTGCGGCCCAATCCAGCCGAAGACCGCACGATAATCGTCGGGAAGCACGCCGACAACGGTGAACGACTCGCCGCCGAGCACGATTGATTGTCCAATCGCCGCCGGATCACCGCGCAGCCGATTCCGCCAGAAGCCTGCAGTAACCACGACGACTCTCGGGTTGCGCTCCGGCGCGGCCTCGGTTGCGGAGAACATGCGGCCAAGCTGCGCGCGAACGCCGAGCGCCTCGAAATAGTTTGCCGTGACGACGAGGAATGTGACTGGCGTCAGGCGGCCAGCGGATCCCATGTTCAACGCGCCGGTTCTGAAGCCGACTGCGTCCGTAAAGATGCCGTTACCCTTCAGATCCTGGTAATCGGGATACGAGAACTGATTCGCGTATCCAGGTTCGACGGCTACCACCCGCTTCGGCTCCGTCATCGTGGGCTCGTGACCGTAGATCGTGCTGATGCCCATGAACAACATGGCGTTGAGCCCGATGCCAAGGCCCAGCGACAGCGCACTGACCGTCACCAGAGCCGGACTTCGGCGGAGACTGCGTCCACCGTGACGAACGTCCTGCCACAGGGCGTCGATCCACGGGGCCACCCACTGCGCGCGGGCGTCTTCGCGCGCGAGCGTGGTGTTCCCCATCGTGCGGCGAACCGCACGCTGGGCCTCGGATGCGGACGCGCCCTCGCGGCGCAGGTCGTGCTCGGCCATCTCACGATGAAACCGGAGCTCCTCGTCGAGCTCCTCCGCGGCACGGCGTCCACGCAGCCAGTATCCAAGGCGTCGCAGGAAAGTCGTCACGGTCGCTACGCCTCGAGCACGCGCTGAATCGCCAGGATCATCTGATCGAATCCCTTGCGTTCGACGGCAAGACGTTTGCGCCCCGCCGCTGTCAACGAGTAATAGCGGGCGCGGCGATTGTTGTCCGACAGCCCCCACTCGCCGGCAATCCAGCCATTGACGAGCAAGCGCTGCAATGCGGGATAGAGCGAGCTCTCGCCGACTTGCAGGACCTCGTCAGACGTGACGCGCAGATGCCGGGCGATACCGTAGCCGTGCATCGATCCACGCTGTAGCGTCCTGAGGATCAGCAGGTCGAGCGTGCCGGGCAACAGTTCCGGTGGGTCGTTGGTTGCTCCCATCGTTTATCGATGGAGAGTATCGAACCATCACCGCCGCGCTGTCAACTCCTATCGATACACGTAGGGAGTCAATATGACTGGCCTTGCACTGGACAGGACTGTCGCGACGAACGACAGTAGAGGGCCCGTCATGAGCGACCCCGCGTCACCAATGGCCGCATCTGGTGTTGAGTCCGTCGAGGATATCCTGCACCTGCTCAGGACGCGGGTGCTGCTGGTTGCATTGAACGTGCTGGCAGTCGCAATGCCGCTGGTCTGTGTGATTCTCGCCTGGCAGGCGTACGCCGCCGGCTCACTCACCACTGCAACCCTCGCCATCTGCTCGTGGGGTCTGGTATTTCCCGTTTTGCGCCTGTGCCGTTCGGGGATGGCCTTTCAAACGTCGGCACTCGTGCTGCTGACCGTGCTGCTTATGAGCGCGGCGATGGTGGCGATGCGCGGCGGCCTGACGATCGGAAACCTCGCGGTCAGTGTCCTGGTGATTCTGCTCGCGACGCTGTTCTTCGGCCGACACGGCGCGATCGCGGCGCTGTTCGCGGTGGTTCTGGTGATCGTCACAAGCGGCGTCCTGGTCGTTCAGGGGCATCTTCCCCCGTTGTCGCGCGATTTGTGGGATCCGCTGGACCCCGCCGTATGGGTGCGACAGACAGTCATCATGACCCTCCTCGGCGTCGTGATGGCCGCCACCGAGCTCTACGTCGTTGAGCGTCTCGCCCATCAGGTCGACGTGCATCAGAAGCTTGCCATTCGCGAACGTGAGCAGCGGCTCGCGCTCGAGCGATCCGAGCGGGAACGGGTCCGCGAGCGCGAGCAGCGCGAACACGCGCAGCATGCGCTGGAACAATCACGCCGCATCGAAGCGCTCGCCAGGATGGCTGGCGGTGTCGCGCACGATTTCAACAATGCGCTCACCGTCATCGTCGGCGGTGCCGAGATGGCCAAGCTTCGCCGCGACTTTCCCGAACAAGTCGAGGAGTGCCTCGACGAGGTGTTACGCGCGGCGAGCGGCGCTGCCGACCTGTCTCGCCGGCTACTCATGCTCGGCCGCCAGCACATCGCCAAGCCGACGCCGACGGCGATCGCGAGCCTGGTCGATCGGCTTCAGACACCGATGCGCCGGATACTCGCCGAGGATATTCACCTGGCCGTGAACCCGCCTGCCGAAGACGCGACCGCGATGGTCGATGACACACAGCTCGAACATGCGCTGCTCAACCTCGTCATCAACGCCGGTGATGCGATGCCGCGTGGCGGTACCGTGACGATTAGCTGGCGCGTCGAGGATGTGGCCAGCGCACCGAACGTGGCTGACGGCAGGTATGTCTCCATTGGCATCTCGGACACTGGCCCGGGCATGGACCACGAGACCCTCGATCGGATCTTCGATCCATTCTTCACGACCAAACTCGACAAAGGCGGCACCGGACTCGGCCTGGCAACCGTTTATGCCTTCGCCAAGGAATCACACGGTGGCATTGACGCAACATCCGCGCCCGGCACCGGCACCACGATCACCATTTGGCTGCCCGAAGCGCGTGACGTCCATCCACCCCCGCCCACGCCGCTCGCCAAGGCCACCGCAGTCGCCGTGCCCGCCGGGGCTCGTGTGCTCGTCGTCGAGGATCGCGCCGATGTCCGGGCCAGCATGTCGCGAATCCTGTCGCACCATGGTTTCGTTGTCATTGAAACCAGCGACGGAGATGGTGCACTGCAACGACTGGCTGAGGACCGCGCATTCGCTTTGATGTGTATCGACGGCGTGATGCCCGGGCTCGAGACCGCGACGGTGATCGAGCGAGCCAATGCGCTGGCACCCTCGATGCCGGTCCTGGTGTGCTCGGGTCACGTGCAGGAAGAACTGCTGCGCCGTGGCATCGCCACGGGCCGCTACGCGTTCCTGTCGAAGCCGTTCTCGGCGCAGCAGCTGCTCACCAGCGTCGCGCAGGTGCTCGGCTCGCGCGGCGACTCCACGATCGCTGCCCCGCCCTCTCAGGGCTGACACGGCCGTGCTGTGACCCGCCACGAATGACTCCAATGCACGCTGTGCTCCAGTCGTGTTACGCTGCGCGCCCATGGGCTTTTTGATACTCCGAGGGGTTCGTAGCGCCCTTTGTATTTCAGCAATTTGCTTAGGGCTGGTCATGGCCGGGGCGGTTCCCGCCGCCGCTCAGGCCAGAGGATCGGCGGACGCGGCGGCTGCCATGCGAGTGAATCCGCATTGGAAGGCGCCGCGTACTGCCTGGGGCCACCCAGACCTTGAAGGCATCTGGACCAGTGACGACATGCGCGGTGTGGCGATGTCGCGTCAACCGCAATTCGGCACTCGCCTCTACCTGAGTGACGAGGAGTTCGCGGCTCGCGCCAAGCAGCGCCAGAGCGCGCGCGCCGTCGACGACGCGAGGACGGGTACGTTCCGCAATGAGGAAGGCTCGCGCGACTTCAGCTACACCTCGATGGTGATCGATCCGCCGGACGGCCGCGTGCCGGCGTTGACGCCCGCAGGACAGGCGCGACGCGCCTCTGGTGGTCAGGGATCGTTCGGCGTGGGACCCTGGAACAAGGTCCAGGATTTCTCTCTCTACGATCGCTGCATCACCCGCGGCGCGATTGGGTCGTTCATGCCTGCGGTCTACGGCAATGGTGCCCGCATCGTCCAGACGCCGAACGCGGTCGTCATCAGCTACGAGATGGTGCACGACACGCGCGTGATCCCGCTGGACGACCGGCCGCCGCTCAGCGACAACATCCATCTGTTGATGGGCGATTCGCGCGGGCATTGGGAAGGCGACACCTTGGTCGTCGAGTCGCGCAACTTCACCGATCGAACGACGGTCGGCGGCGCCCGGCACAGCGAGAAGCTGCATATGACTGAGCGCTTCACGCGAATCGATCCCGAGATGATCGACTACGAGATCCATGTTGACGATCCCGACACGTTCGTCAAACCGTGGACGATGCGGATGACCATCACGACGCAGCTGGACTATCAGATCTACGAATACGGCTGCCACGAAGGCAACAACGCGATGCGGAACGCGTTGAGCGCGGAGCGCGCCTACGACAAGGCCGTGGAAGACGCGAAGGCAAAGGGACTGCCGCCGCCCGAGCGCGTGTTCGAACGCGTCAACGGAGCCGACCGCGCGCGGTGATTGGTTACGTAGAGGCTACCTTCAGGCGGCCTTTCATCGGAGGACGAATGAATCGAATCGTGTTCTCGCTCTTGTTGGTCGCTGGTGTCGCTGCTCCGGCCGCAGCGCAGGCGCCCGCTCCAACCGCACTGCCAGCAGCCGACGCGACAGTCGTCGCCAACCCGACCTACGTCTCTATTCCGATGGAGATCACGGTCAACAAGCCCGCTGCCGACGTGTGGAAGCGCATCGGCAAGTACTGCGATATCGGCGAGTGGTTCCAGATTCCCTGCACGATTACACAGGGCAAGGATGGTGAGTTCGGCGCGGTACGGTCGGTGGCCAACGAAGTACTCGTCGGCAAGACCGAGCTGTCGTACACCTACACGCAGCCGGTGCGCGCCGGCCGCCCCTACATCCTCTATCACGGCACGCTCGAAGCACGCCCGGTGACCGCGACGACCTCGAAGCTGGTCTACACGCTGGTCTATGACAATTCGACGCTGGGCGACGATGCCGCCAAGGAAAAGGATCGGCAGACGCGGACCGCGACGTTCACCCGCGCGCTGCAGAACATGAAGACGATCGCTGAAGGCGGCACACTGCCTCCTCCGCCGCCGCGCGGTGGCGGCGCAGGCGCGCCGGCTGGTGCACCGCCAGTCAGCGGACGCAACTGAGGCCGACATGCGATGGTACGCAGGGGACACCTTCCGCCTTCGCGTCAAGCTACGGCGGACCACCATAGCCTTGGCGAAGGTGGTGAGGCGGCCCGTTGCATTCGCGGCCGGCGGCGTCGTGACACTCACGCTGTCGGTCGCGGCGCACCATTCGCATGGCCAGTACGACGAATCGTTCAGGGACATCTCCGGCGTCGTCAAAGAGATGCACCTGCTGACGCCGCATTCCTGGCTATACATCGAGGTGAAGGATTCCTCGGGCGCACCGCAGGTCTGGGCGCTCGAGGCGACGACGCGTGCGCAGCTCGAGCAGGCTGGTGTCACACGCGAGTACGTGAAGCCGGGCGATCCGATCAAAGCCCGCTGTCATCCCCTCAGGGACAAGACCAACGGATGTCTGCTCGGCTTTCTGAAAGCCGCCGACGGCTCGGTCAAGGACTGGGACGGCGGCAACGCTCCCCCACCGAAAGATTTTTAGGATAGGTCGTAGGGCCGGTCGTTCCGAACCGGCAGTTGGAGCACGCATGCGCGTCACCGCTCTCGTGTTCGGATTCCTGCTGATCGCCGGCACCGCCCGCGCGCAGGAATGGGACGAGTACACCAGCCGTCCAGACGGGTTCCGCATCAACTTCCCTGGCACACCGAAGATCAGCGAGAGTACGTGGACGTCACAACTGAACTACGTGCTGCCTGATCGGATCTACAGCGCCGAGCGCGGTCGCGAGCGCTATTCGGTCACCGTCGTCGATTACAGCGGTATCGAGCAACAAGGCATCGAGCGTGCGAAGTCGTGTCCGCCCGGCAATGCCAACTGTCGCGCGAACGCACCGGCGACGCTGGGACCAGGCTACTCACATCACGACGAACGCGGAGCGATCGTTTACGCGACCTTCAAGCTGCTGCAGCGCGATGCCAAGCTGAATTATCTGACCTGGGAATGGCAGGACCTCGTCGAAGGCCACATCGTGCAGCTCACCAATGCCGATCAGTCACGCACGTTCGCGTGGATCGGCATGCACCAGCACAAGCTGTACATCATCGAAGGCACGGTGCCCGCGGGTTTTCCCGAGCCCGGCCTGTTCCAGCAGTCGATGCAGTGGATCGACAAGAGTGGTAGGCCGATTCGCTATCAGACGCTGTACTCGAATTCATTCCACGCCTTCGGTATCTATCCGGTTCCCGCGATCGTCGGACAGTAAGTCGCGCGCGTGCCCGTGCTATTGGCATCGGCTCGCGCCGGCAGTGTTTCCTTCGCGCGCGCCATCGCGGTAGATTTTGTGACAGTTCGCGCACGCCTCGTTGAGTTGCTCCGCCACCTTGTTCATCGCATCCACGCTTCTGGACTGTGACGCGCGATACGCGGCGCGGCTGACCTCAACCAGCGACGAGGTGTACTGCTTCCAGTCGGCGCGATCGACGGGCACCGGCCGGCCATTCTCACACCGGCGGCCCGGCACCAGGAACAGCGGCGCGGTTTCGATCATCGCCAGCGCCGCCTGATCGACCGCCGACCATCCGTAGTAGACCGTCGAGCCCCAGAGCACATAATCGAACGGGATCGGCATCGCCGGTTTGTCCTTCGCCGGATCCTTCACCTGCACGTTGAAGAGGATGTTGGCGTTCGGGAACGTCACCGCGCGCATCAACTGCGCGAGGTTGGCGCTGGGCGCGAATGATGCCGTGCCACCGGTCGCCGACGCAGGAGCGGTGCGCGTCGGAAACGTGATTTGTCCCAGTTCGGCGGTGCCGAGATCCGACGGTCCTGATGGAAACGTGCCGCTGCGCAAAATGAATGCGGTCAGGTCGATGGCTTGCGGCCGCCCCAGACTATCAGGCTGTCCCGGAGGCATGGTCTGTTCGATCTTGTTCACGAGATCGTTCAGGGGACGTGCGCTCCACACGGCGAGAAACGCGTCGCCGGCGAGCGGCGGACCAACCACGCCCGCGAGCGTCGCCCCGTGACAATTGGCGCACAGCGTCTGATAGAGCTGCTGTCCCCGCGTGGCCTGAGTATCTGAATAGACACGATCGGCGATCGATCGCGCTTGACCATGGCCGGCCACCGACAGCGCGGCAATGAGCGCTCCGGCAGACGTGATTCCGGCCACGTGACGAGAGACGGCCGCGGCACCCCCTCGACGTCGCTCGGGGTGCCCTGAGCGCGAATCGAAGGGCATCACGCGCGGATTATACGCTTGCGCGTAGCAGTCGTTTTCGGCAGTATCTCGACACCCTAGGACGTCGAGTTGCGGTTGAAGCCGAGGAGGACACATGCGCTTCAGACCCCTCATCCCCGTGGCGTTGATCGTCTGCGCCTCGCAGTCCGCTCTCGCGCAGGAGTGGACGCGCTTCGTCAGCCCTGAAGACGGATTCAGCGCGAACTATCCAGGCAAGCCGAAAATCGAGACCACCACCTACCTGAGTGAATACCGCCAGACGCTCCCCGCCAAGGTGTATAACGCGGCCGATGCGCTCGGGCGTTATACAACGACCGTGGTGGACTATCGCGGCATCGAAAAGCTCCATGCCGACCGCGCCGCGAAATGCCAGGCTTCGAAAGGCGCCAATCAGCAGGACGGCGACACCTGCCAAAACGACTTCCGTGTAGACGTCGCCGGCGCGACCGATCACGCGGTCTGGAACTACTTGAAGCGTGACGGCGTGAAGATCACGCACTACATGTTTTATTTCGTCGAGCTCGTGTCTGGTCGCGCGCTGCAGATGACCAACGCGGACAAGACGCGTTCGTTCGCGGCGATTCATCAGCACGCCGGGCGTCTCTACATCCACGAGGCGACGGTATCCCCGGGCATGCCCGAGCCGATTCTGTTCATGCAGTCGCTGGCGTGGGCCGACGACAAGGGATTGGCGATCCGCTATCGCACGCTCTACACCGAAGGGTACGGCGAGTGGAAGTTTCCACACGAGCCTCCGCCTTTCACCGTTCGCGATCTCAACACGTCCATCGATGGGACCGTGGTGCGGCCACCGCGGTGAGAGGAGGCGTGACGTGCAACTCAGAGCTTTCGGCGCAGCCGTCTTGTGTGCGGCGGCACTCAACGTCGTGGTGTCCGCTCATCACTCGCACGGCAACTACGACGTCACTACCTGGACGGTCATGGAAGGCACCGTCAAACAGATCGTCTTCATCGTCCCCCACTCGATTGTCTATATCGACGTCAAGGGCGAGACATGGGCGCTCGAGGCGACCAACCCGCAGGGTATCTTTCTGCGCGGCGTCAAGAAGGAAGACGTGCAGGTCGGCGACACCATCAAGGTGCGGTGTCATCTGCTTCGCGATGGCGGCAGAGGCTGCCTGCTCGGCTTCGTGACGCCGATGCACGGCGACAAGGCCCGCGGCCACGGCGTCGAGCTCGAGTGGGACTGACGTCCAAACGTTCACGATGGTGGACTTAGTGACTTTCGCCGGAGTCGATCCGGCGACCCGTCAGCAGTAGCGGTGCTGTAGGGCCGGTCCTTTCCGCCTTCGCCAAGGCTACGGCGGACCCGCCTTCGTCCGCGCGCGGCTCCCTGGGTTCCGACGCGGTAACCTTGGAGAGCACGCCCTCGAGAAGCGGCGTCATCACCGCCAGCCGCTTCGCCCGAATCACCATGTCCCAGAGCGGCTCGAACTTCTTCCACCCCGCCGCATAGAAGAAATGTTTCGCCTGATGCTTCACTGACTCGTGCGAGCGCGCGCCGCGCGCGATCGACGACCATCGGTAGAAGTCTCGATAGGCGCGGTCGTAGCCTGCCTTGAGCGCCGCCGCCGTGAGACGGGCTGGCCGATACACGACGTGACGCGTGTCGTACAAGTCCCAGTCGCGCGTCGTGATCCGGGCGTCTGTTTCCATCCGCGCGAAGAGTCTCGTACCGGGATACGGCGTCTGGATGTGGTACGTCGCTGTCGTCAGACCGTGCTCGATGCCCCATTCGACGGTCCGCTCGAAGACCGTCTCGTCATCGTCATCCATGCCGAAGACAAAGCTGCCGTTGATCATGACGCCGACGTCGTGCAGCCGCTTCGCAACCGCGGCATAGTCGCGATTGAGATTCTGGCGCTTGTTGCTCTCGACAAGATTGCTCGGCGCCAGCGTCTCGAAGCCGACGAACAGGCTGCGCAGCCCAGCGTCCGCCGCGCGCTCGACGATGTCGCCGCGAAGGATAGAGTCCACCGTTGCCGCACCTTGAAACAGCCGGCCCATGCCGCGCATGCCATCGAACAGCGCGGCCGCGAACCGGCGATCGCCGAAGAGATGGTCGTCGAGGAAATACAGATGACGGCCCGGCAGTCGCTCGATCTCGGCCAACGCGTCTTCGACGCGTTGGGTGTAGAACGAACGGCCTCCCGCGAAGAACGCGTCCTTGTAGCAGAAGTCGCAGTGCTGCGGACAGCCGCGGGTGACGACGATCGAGTTGGGAACCAGGTAGGCGTGGCGCCGAATCAGATCGCGACGGATCGGCGGCACGCGCTCGAGCGTGCGCCCTGACGTGGACACGTAGCGTGGCAGCGCCTGCCGGGTGCGAAAGTCGGCGAGAAACTGCGGGAACGTCTGCTCGCCAGGTCCGAGGACAATCACATCGGCATGCGACGCGGCCTCGTCGGGCAGCGCCGTGACATGCAATCCACCAAGCGCCACGAAGACGCCTGTGCGCCGATACGCATCGGCCAGTGCGTAGGCTCGCCTGGCATTCGTGATGTAGACCTGGATGACGACGAGGTCTGGGCGATCGTCGGCGTCAACGCGCTCGACGTGCTCGTCAACGATGACGGCCTCGTCATCGTCACGCAGGTAGGCGGCGAGGGTGGCGAGGCCGAGCGGCGGAAACAATGAGTACTTGATGGGACGCCAGAACGGACCGGTCGCCTCGGTCAGCGCCGGCAGGATGAACTTCACGCGAAGGCGATCAGGCATTCGTAGGCAAGTTCTTTGTATCACAAAGCTGGCGGCCTCCGAAGTCTCGGCGTGCTCGGCAATCGACGGTCGCACCCACACCCTTCTGGTATAGGCTTAGGCCCCGCGGGCACGATCTCAGCGACTAATTTTCACGGGGAGGACGGTAATGCGGATATTCGTTGCGCGCCTGATCGTGCTGGCAGGCGTGCTCCTTCTTCCGGCGTCTGCATTTGCGCAAGCATCGATCGCCGGTACCACCAAAGACGCGTCCGGCGCAGTGCTGCCCGGCGTCACTGTCGAGGCGTCGAGCCCGGTTCTCATTGAAAAGGTCCGCACGACGGTCAGCGATGACCGCGGCCTCTACCGCATCGTCAACCTGCCGCCCGGCACCTACGTTGTGACGTTTACGCTGCAGGGCTTTAACATCGTGAAACGTAACGGGGTCGAGTTGACCGGATCCTTCACCGCAGTGATCGACGCCGACCTCGCGGTCGGTGGGCTCACCGAAACGATCACCGTGACCGGCGCCTCACCGATCGTCGACGTCACGAGCGTCAGACGTCAAACAACGATCAGCAGTGAGATGCTCACATCGATTCCCACTGCGCGCTCGTGGGCGGCGACGGCGCTCTTGATTCCCGGCATCGTGACAATTGGTGGCAGTCCCCCGGACGTCCAGGTGACACCGCAGATGACGGTGTTCGGCGGCGCTGGCGGACGCAACAACGAAGGCCGCATGCAGGTGGACGGCTTGAACACCGGCGCAGGACTCGGCGGCAGCGGCGTCTCGACCTACGTCGCGGATATCTCGAACGCGCAGGAAGTCGTGACGACGACGTCGGGCGGCCTTGGTGAGGCCGAAGTCGGCGGCCCCACGCTCAGCATCATTCCGAAGAGCGGCGGCAACACGCTCGCCGGCAACATCTATGCGTCTGGAACGGGCGGCGGGATGGTGGGCAGCAACTACAGTCCTGAGCTAGAAGCCGCAGGGTTGACGACTCCAGGCACGCTGCTCAAACAGTGGGACTTTACGTTCGGCGTGGGAGGCCCCATCCTGAAGGACCGCCTGTGGTATCGCGTTGCGGCCCGGGACGAAGGACAGCACCGCAAGATTCCCAACATCTACCCCAATCTCAATGCCGGCACGGCCGATAGATTCTATCTGCCCGATCGCACCAAGGAAGTGCGCGGTGCCGAAAGCTGGCGCTTGTACACGATGCGCCTGACGTTCCAGGCGACGTCGAAAGACAAGATCAACGTTCATTGGGACGAGCAGCACGCGTGCAACGGCGCGACGTTCAACACCAGTGAGGATGGCTGCCGGCAGCAACCAGACAGCGGCAACCGAATCGGTCCGCTCGGACTCGGCGGACTCAGCCCAACGACGTCACCAGAGCTTGGCCAGTATCTCAACGCTCACCCGCGCGTCCGTCAGGTGACGTGGTCGGAAACGGCGACGAACAAGATGCTGTTCGAAGCAGGTTTCGGCGCGTATCAGGCGCCCTTCGGCCCCTATGAAAGTCCTGGTAATACCACGCGACCGTTTGCGCGCGTCACCGAGCAGTGCGCGGCGGGCTGCACAGCGAATGGCGGCATCCCCAACCTTACGTATCGCTCGCAGAACTGGTCCGATAGCTGGGACGCGCAGTACACGTGGCGCGCGTCGGTCTCCTACGTGACTGGTGCACACAATCTGAAGGTGGGCTACGGCGGTGTCGCGCTGGTGTCGGACCTGCAGGGCTTCACCAACGACAACAACTTGAGCTACACGGTCAACAACGGCGTGCCGATCTCGCTGACCCAGAGCCTGCTGCCGTTCACCACGAGCTACCGAACGCGCAACATGTCGATCTTCGTGCAGGATCAGTGGACGCGCGGGCGGATGACGCTGCAAGGCGCGCTGCGCTTCGATCGCAACTGGAGCAAGTTCCCGGAACAGCGCATCGGCCCGACCAACTTCCTCTCGACCCCGATCGTGTTCCCCGAGACCGACGGCGTCACTGGCTACAAGGACATCTCACCACGCGGCGGCGTCGCCTATGACCTGTTCGGCAACGGCAAGACCTCGTTGAAGGTGAACTTCGGCAAGTATCTCGAGCCGACCAGCAACAACAACAACTACATCCTGTCGAACCCGATCGGCCGCATTGCCACGACCACTTCCCGCTCGTGGACCGACACCAACAACAACTTCTTGCCGGACTGCGATTTGAGGAGCCCGGCTGCACAGAGCCCCGCAACGACCGGCTCAGTTGATACCTGCGGTGCGATGAACAGTTCGACGTTCGGCACGACGGCGCTGACCACCGCTGCGATCGATCCGAAGATTCTCGAGGGCTGGGGCGTGCGTTCGAACGACTGGCAGATTGGCGTCTCGGTCCAGCAGCAGGTGCTGCCCCGCGTGTCAGTCGAGGTCGGCTACTTCCGCCGCTGGCTGAACAACTTCACGATCACCGACAACCTGGCGGTGGGTCCGAACGACTTCACCCAGTACAGCATCACCGCGCCGGCGTATGCGGATCTGCCGGGCGGCGGCAACTACCCCGTGAACGGACTCTACAACGTCGTGCAGGACAAGTTCGGCCAGACGAGCAACAACATCACGCTCGCTGACGATATCGGCGATCAGTACCAGACCTACAACGGCATGCTGCTCAATGTCAGTGCGAGGCTTGGCCAGGGCCTGCAGTTCCAGGGCGGCTTCGGCATGGGGAAGACCGTGCAAGACAACTGCGAGGTGCGCGCGCAGGTGCCGGAGTTGACCACGGGCGCGGGCGTCAGCCCCGCGGTGAACCCGGGCAACCCGTACTGTCACAGCGATCCCGGCCTCATCACGAGAGCCACGGCGCTCGGCAGCTACATCATCCCGAAGATCGACGTGTCGATCGCGGGAACGCTGCGCAGCGATCAGGGCGGCGTGCTGGCGGCCAACTGGAATGCACCGGTCGCGCTCGTCTCGGCGGCGCTGGGACGTCCGGCCGCGGTCGTCGGGACGACGGTGCCGATCAACCTCGTGGCGCCCGGCGAAGTCTGGGGCGATCGCGTCAACGCGTTCGATCTGCGATTCGGCAAGATTCTCAGGTTCGGCCGCACGCGCTACAACGTCGGGATCGACGTCATCAACGTCACGAACTCAGACGCGACGTTGACGTACAACCAGACGTTCAACACCAACCCGGCCACGCCGGCGCAGCGCTGGCTCGCGCCGACGTCGGTGCTCACGCCGCGCTTCGTGAAGATCGGCGCGCAGATCGATTTCTAATCGTTCGGAGGGGCGAGGCATGCCTCGTCCCTCCGCTGATGACCTCATACATTCGTTGCATGGAGACCTCAATGAGACAGTTCGCGACGTGGACGACCGCTGCAGGCGCTCTTGTGATCGGGATCGTGGCTGGTGCATCGGCGCAACAACCGGCCGCGCCCCCTGGCCCACAGCCGTACTCGGTCGGCAATCGGCTGGGCATGCCGATCAACCCGGCACCCGACGGCAAGTTCGACCCGATGTCGAAGAACGTGAAGGTCTACGGCGCGATCTACTCGGCCGAGAGCTGCTCGTATGACCCGACTCGCAACGTGATCGTCGTGCCGAACCGCGGCGTCGGCCAGAACGTGCAGACCAACAACGCGTGGATCTCGTTCATCAATCACGACGGGTCAGTGCACACGGCGCGCTGGGTCGGCATTCAAAATCCTGGCGACCAGCGCTCCACGATGAAGCCGGCGCTGGTCCTGAACGAGCCGCTCGGCAGCGACATCGCCAATGACGTGCTCTATCTCGCGGATCGCGATGGCGGCACGAGCCCGACCGATCCCGCTATCTCGGTGATTCGCAAGTTCGACATGAAGACGGGCATGCCAGCCGGCGAGGTCAAGATCGAGAAATCAACCGGCTTCAACGACATTGAAGTCGCTGACGACGGCACCATCTACGCGACGCAGACTGGCGCCGGCGGACAGAACCCCGATGCGACGACGTGGCAGGTGTGGAAGATCGCGCCGAGCGGCAGCGCATCGATCTTCATTCAGGGCGCACCACTGCGTCAGCCGAACGGCATCGCCTTCGACGAAAAGGGCAACATCGTCGTCGTCAACATCGGCAACAACGAGGTGCTGACATTCGGTCAGGACGGCAAGCTGCTGAAGACGGAAATGGCCGTACAGGCCGGCAACGATGGCCTCGTGATCATGAAAGATGGCACGAAGTACGTGAGCAGCGTCGTGAATGGCGGCGTGTCGCGAATCAAGCCCGGCAAGCCGGCCGAGTTGATTGCGCAGAACATACCGAACCCGGCGTCGATGTGCTACGACGCGGGCGCGAATCAGTTGGTGATTCCTATGAACGCCAACAATGGGCTGGCGTTTATTTCATTGCGCTAGCCTAGCAACGAAGTTAGGCAGCTCGCGAAGAATCTCGGCTCTGGAGATATTTCAGGAGGGCCAGTAAGGCAATTTCGTCGCCGTGCAGACCGGCGATTCGCGCCGGCGCCTTCTTGCGGTTCGACACCACCGCCATCGCTCCGTCACGATAGGCATCCACAACTCCCGGATGCACGTACGACTTGCGGCAGACGGTGGGTGTGTTCCCGAGCAATCCGGCGACGGCTTCGAGCGCCGCGTTCACGTGGCGCTCGGTGTCGCGCTTCGTGTCGGGCCGCGGCACGTCGCGCAGCGCGGTCGCCGCCAGCACCGTGCCCGACCAGGTGCGGAAGTCCTTCGCGGTGAAGTCCTGACCGGTGATCTCCTTCAAGTAGCCGTTGATATCACCTGAGTCCACGACCTGCGCCTCGCCGGCTTCATCGAGGTATTGAAAGAGCTCCTGCCCCGGCAAGTCACGGCACTGCTTGACGATGCGTGCAAGACGCCGGTCATTGACGCTCACCGAATGGCGCACGCCGCTTTTGCCCCGAAACTGGAAGCGCAGCGTGCCACCGTTAACGCGTACGTGACGCGACCGTAGCGTGGTGAGGCCGAACGATTGATTGTGTCGCGCGTACTCTTCGTTGCCGACGCGAATCAAGCTCTTCTCGAGCAGCTGTACGATCGTCGCAAGCACTTTGTTACGCGGCAGGCCAGGCTGCTCGAGATCGGCGTTGGTGCGGCGGCGAATCGATGGCAGCACGTCGGCGAAGGTCTGCAAGCGATCGAACTTCGTCTCATCGCGATGCGCGCGCCACGCCGCGTGATACCGATACTGCTTGCGGCCCTTCGCATCGCGCCCGGTCGCTTGAATGTGTCCGCGCTGGTCTGGACAGATCCACACGGTTGTCCATGCGGGTGGCACCGCCAGCGCACGAATGCGATCGAGCACAGACGGGTTGCGAATCGCCTTTCCGTCAGCGCCAACGTAGATGAACCCGTCTCCGCACCGCCGGCGCTCGATGCCAGGCTGCTCATCGCGCACATAGCGAAGTCCGGCCGTCGCCGCTGCGGTAAGCGGACAGGTATCCAGCGGCCGTTTCGTCCGGCTTGCCCTCGGCGAAGTCGAAGGGCGTCTACGCGACGGTCGGAAGGGGCGAACCCGGCGCACGAAGCGTCGGACTGTGCAAAAAAGCCGCCGTCCAATATCCGCACAGGTTTTCGCAAGTCAGCGCTATCATCACCGTCGGAATTCTGACGGCAGACCGGACATTCTGGAGACTGTCATGACCAAGACGTGGGTCGCAGGTGTGCTCGCCGTTGCCGTGGGGTGCACAGCGGCGATCGTGGACGCACAAGGTGGACGCGGCGGTGCTCGCGGTGCAGGTGCCGGCACGCCGGCAACGACAACGCCCGGAACGATCGAAAAGATTACCGTCCACGGCAACTCGCTCGAAGGGAACCTCGAAGGCGATTCGCCGGATCGGGATGTCACGGTGTACTTGCCACCGGCATATGCGAGCGATCAGAGCCGGCGCTTTCCTGTCGTGTATCTGCTGCACGGTTACGGCGGACGCGAGGACACGTTCACGTCGCGTCTCGCAAGTCTTCGGGAGAGCGGCGATCGGCTGGCGATCGCACAAGGCTTCAGCAGCGCGATCGTCGTCACGCCGAGCGCGTACACGCTGCACAAGGGCAGCATGTATTCGAATTCACCGACGACCGGCGATTGGGAGCGCTTCATCGCCGAGGATCTCGTCGCCTACATGGACAAGACCTATCGCACGCTGCCGAGTCGCTTGAGCCGCGGGCTCGCCGGCCACTCGATGGGCGGTTACGGCGCACTGAAGATCGGCATGAAGCGATCGGATGTGTTCGGGGCGCTCTACATCATGAGCGCATGCTGCCTGTCGGCCAATCGCAATCCGCGACCCGAGTCGATGGCGGCGGTCGAAGCGATTAAGACGCGGGAGCAGGCCGAAGAAGCGGCGCGCGCGCCGGGCTTCGGCCCGTCAACGACGTTGGCGTCCGCAGCCGCGTGGTCTCCGAATCCGAAGAACCCGCCGCTCTTCCTCGACCTTCCCGTGAAGGATGGCAAGGTGCGCCCCGATATCGTCGCGAAATGGGTGGCCAACTCGCCGATGGAAATGCTCGAGCAGCACGTGGCCGATCTCGGAAAGTACTACGCGGTTGCGATCGAGATCGGGACGAAGGACACGCTCCTCGCGTCGAATCAGCAACTGCATGCGGCGATGACCAAGCTGCGCATCCCCCACTACTACGAGGAGTACGACGGCGATCACACCAACAAGGTCCGTGAGCGAATCGAGCAGAACGTGCTGCCGTTCTTCGCGCGGAACCTGGTCGCTCCGGCCAATCCGACTAACCCACAGATTCAGCCGTAGTGAAATGAGTGTCTCTCTCTTCGACAGCAGGCCCGAGAATCAAACGTCCTGACGTGCTGCGCTTCGTCGTCGATCGAACGCTGTCGTGGAGAAGCGAGGCTCTGCGTTCGGCACATCGCGATCGATCAGCCCGGCGACGCAGCCACTGCGCGGACCCTCGATCACTGCACACTTGAGGGCAAAACATGCTCAGCATTCTTGGCTAAACGCCGGGCTCGTTTACGGGAGACGCAGACCTCGGCTCGATTTAGTCGTCGAGGATGAACGTCACCATCATGTTCACTTGATATTCCGTCACGCGGCCGTTGTCACAGCGCACGTGCTGCTCCTTGATCCACGCACCGCGGACATTCCGCAGCGTCTTGGCAGATCTGGTCAGACCTTGCTGAATCGCATCCTCGAAACTTTTTGACGAGGTCGCGCTGATCTCGGTCACTTTGGCTACTGACATGTACGTCCTCCTCCCGCCGGTTGTGGCGAAGTCTACGACACGATCGCACGTCCGCGACGGGTCGATCCCCGAACGCAGCGAGCGAGCCACGGCCCAATCGCCGTCTCATCGCGCCGCTATCGTTCGCTGTCCAGCACGCGCATCTGATGCGCGTCGTACCGTGTGCCGGCAACCGCGGCAGCTGGAAGCGCTGACTCGATGCGCGCCATGTCGGCGGATGCCAGGGCAATCTGCAAGGCCCGCAGCGATTCGGCGAGCTGCGTTCGCGTGCGTGCGCCAATCAGCGGCACGATAGTCGGGCCTTTGGCCAGCACCCAGGCGATCGCCAGTTGCGGCGCCGTGGCACCCTTCTCGGTGGCCAGCCGCTGAAGCGCCTCGACGAGACGCTCGTTCTTTTCGAGGTTCTCGCCGGCAAAGCGAGGCAGATGGGAGCGAAGGTCGCGCGGCGACCTCGGCTTCGAGCCGCTCAGCAGCCCGCGGGACAGCACCCCGTAGGCGGTGACCCCGATGCCAAGTTCCGACAGCAGCGGGAAGATCCGCGTTTCGGGACCGCGGCTGATGATCGAGTACTCGATCTGCAGGTCGGAAATAGGATGGACGGCGTGTGCGCGCCGGATAGTGTCTGGACCAACCTCGGATAATCCAATCGCGCGAACATACCCGGCCTTGACGAGATCGGCGATCGCGCCGATCGTCTCTTCGATCGGCACGTTCGGATCGAGACGTCCGGGTCGATAGATATCGATGTGATCGACGCCGAGCCGCCGCAGACTGTAGGCCACGAAGTTCTTCACGGCGCTCGGCCGCGTGTCGATGCCGATCCAACTGCCGTCAGGACTTCGCAGCGCTCCGAACTTGACCGAGATCAGCGCGCTGTCGCGTCGATCGCGCAAAGCTCTGCCGATGAGTATCTCGTTATGGCCGGCCGCATAGTAGTCGCCGGTGTCGAGCAGCGTTACTCCGGCGTCGAGTGCGGCGTGAATCGTGGCGATGCTTTCGTGTTCGTCTGCGGGTCCGTACATGTCCGACATGCCCATGCAGCCCAGTCCAATAGGAAACACGAGTAAGCCGTTCGATCCCAGTTGCCGTGATTGATGGTTGGCCATGACTTGAACGTAGATCGTGTGAGGTTCATCGGTAGCGATCAACACGAGACCGATGCAGCTCATGCGTCGAGTCAGTCACCGCTCAGCCATCCGCAGCTACCGCGACCACGAACGGCTACGTCGCTGACAATGTCGAATCGACGATCAATGTGGCCGAGTGTTCGCGCGGCACTAAGTCTGCGACGCAACCCCGTCAGGCCCTGCGAAAACAATTTCTCCATGAGCTTCGATGTGTAAATAGTTCGCGCGACAGATCCGGCCAGTGAGCCAAAGTAAAAATATACATAGCACTTTCATCAAGCTCAGTAGCGAATCCAGACAGATTTCGCCCCCTCTTGTGTTACCGTTCTTGTGTCGATAGCTCGTTCGTAGATTGACGTCCTGCCACCGCCGCTTTTCCGGGCTGTTTTTGATCACGTCGGAAGCGAGCAAGAAAGGCACGGGGAATCCTATGCGCTCTGGGTGTGTCTTCGTGCGTGTCTCGCGCGCCCTGGCGCTATTGGTCGTTCCTCTCGTGTTGACCACCGCTCTCTCGTCGGCGGCGGAATGCGCGCCCGCCTCGGCAGCGCCTGAGGAGAAGCTGCAATCACTCGTATCGGACCTCAAGATACGACTATCGATTTCGGTCCCCGTCGTCGTCTCCATCATGCCGACGGATCCCTTGATCATGTCGGTGAAGCCGCCCGCTGGTCCCAAGGATCCATTCGTGTTGTCAGTCGATGCGGCGTTTCTCGAACAGCTGACCGATGATGAGCTCGAGGCGGCGATCGCACATGAGCTCGGACATCTGTGGGTCTTTACGCATCATCCGTTTCTACAGACCGAAGAGCTCGCTAATCAAATCGCCATGCGCGTGGTGAGCCGCGAAACCCTCGCGCGCGTGTACGCCAAGGTCTGGGCGCGAGGCGGCACGAAAGGCGACCTGAACCGTTTTCTTGGTTCCACATCCACAGCCGCTGGTCTCGGACCAGCAACTGAGTCTCGATAGGTCGTTCCCCCACAGCTGACCAGCCTTCGTCGTGAAGGAGGAGCGACTCAGGTCTTCCAGTACACGGATACCACCAGAGTGACCTGAGCGTTGATGCGCGGCGTCTGCCCCCATGCGCGAGTACCCGATTCTCACCAATGTAGAAACAGCGCCAGTTCCTCCAGGAACATCGACCACGCCGGCTCTTCCTCGAGCATCAAGTGATTCGCGCTGGGCAGCGAGACGTAGCGGGCACCGGGGATGCGCGCGGCCAACTCGCGACCTCGTTCAGTCGGCACTGCGGCATCACGGTCGCAATGCAGAACGAGCGTCGGCACCTGTACGAGTGGCAACAGCTCCCGCACGTCGATGTCGGCGCCGCGCTCGAGCAGTCGCGCCGCGTTTTCGGGCGACGTGGACACACGCTGCATCTCGTCGAACCACTGCTGGTGCTCGGGAGTGGACTCGGGGACGAACCGTGAGGTGAACGTCTTGCAGAACGACGGATTGTTCAAACCCCACCCTAACCGCAGCAGGCTCGCGAGCGCGTGGTGCGCTTCGATCTCTTCGCGTGTGCCCACATGGTTGATCCCCGCCCCGAACGCGCCGTGGAGTACCAGGTGCGTGACGCGCTCAGGATGCTTGACCGCATAGGCGATGGCAATCGAACCGCCGCGAGAGATACCGAGCAGTGGAAAGCGCTCGAGCCGCGCGGCATCGACGACCGTTTCGAGATCGTGTACCCACAGATCGAAGCTGCCGTGATCCACGTCGCGCTGCGACATGCCATTGCCGCGCTCGTCGTAGCGGACCAACCGATGATGACGCGACAACTCGCCGTACCAGTGGCGCCAGATGGGACTACCCCATTCGAAGTCGAGATGCGTGAGCCAGTTCGACGCCTTCACGAGCGGTGGTCCGTCGCCGGTGCTGGCGTAGCCGAGCCGGACACCGTCGCCCGTCGTGCAGTACCGGATTTCCTGCCGCGCCTTCGACGCCGCAGACCATGACGGCGTGGAGGGGCGTGCTTGCGCGGTGACGGAGCCGGCGAGCGTCTCGACCGGCGCGGCGAAACGATAGCCCACGCGCGGCACCGTCTCGATGTACTGCTGTCCAGTGGCGCGCTCGCCGAGCGCCTTCCTCAGCACAGAGACGTTGTGATTGAGGTTGTTCTCCTCGACCGCCGTCTCGGGCCACACCGTGTCGAGCAACTCTTGCTTGGTGACGAGGCGCCCGGCGTTCTCGACGAGCACGAGCAGTGTGTCGAACACCTTCAGACGCAGCGGGATCACCTCGCCGCTGCGCGACAGGCGACGCTCGCGAACATTGAGTTGGAAAGGCCCGAACTGATACGTGCCGCGGACGGCGGTATCAACCACCAGTGTCTCTCGCACAAATTGCAGTCTACCCGAACGCTCAGAAAACTTTCAGAAATACGCCAGCGTTCCTAAAGGACGCCTCCGGCCTTCCGGTCTTACCCTTTCGATAACGCGGATCGAACCGCGACAGAAAGGGGCAAGACAATGCCGAAGCTGCTTCCGGACCAGACTTTTTACCCGTCGCCGATGATGGCCATGCAGGCGCCGGCGGAGACGGTGGCGTATGTAGCGCTGCTCAACCCAAACCCGACCGCGAACGACGCGATGGCAGTGCTCGACGTCAATCCAGCATCGCCGGGGTACGGGGCTCAGCTCGCGCGCGTGGACATGCCGCGCGCCGGCGACGAACTGCATCACTTTGGATGGAATGCGTGCAGCTCGTGCCTATGCCCGAACTCGCCGCATCCGCACATGCATCGTCGCTACCTCGTGGTGCCCGGCATGCGATCGTCGCGGATCCACATCCTCGACACCGCACCCGATCCGCGGCAGCCGACCCTCGTGAAGGTGATCGAGGCCGAGGAGATCATCCGGAAGACCGGTTACAGCCGTCCGCACACCGTGCACTGCGGGCCCGACGGCATCTACGTCAACGCGCTCGGCAACGCTGACGGCGACGGCCCCGGCGGCATCTTCGTGCTCGATCCAGAGACGTTCGAGATTCAAGGTCGCTGGGAGCGCGATCGCGGACCGCAGCACCTGTCGTATGACTTCTGGTGGCATCTCGGTCACGACACGATGATCACGAGCGAGTGGGGCACGCCGAAGATGGTCGAGGACGGCGTGGTTCCCGAGCTGCTTCTCGGCGGCAAGTACGGCAACTCGCTGCATGTCTGGGATCTCAACCGTCGCGTGCATCTACAGCGGCTCGAGCTCGGGCCCGAGTATCAGATGGCGCTCGAGCTGCGACCTGCGCACGATCCAAACGAGACGTACGGCTTCGTCGGTGTGGTCACGAGTCTGAAGGATCTCTCTGCATCGATCTGGACGTGGTACCGCGAGGGCAATGGCAAGACGGCCTCGTGGCGCGTTCGCAAGGTGATCGAAATTCCCGCGGAGCCGGCCGCCGCTGACGATCTGCCTCCGCTCCTGAAGGGCTTCGGCGCCGTACCCCCTCTCGTGACCGACATCAATCTGTCGTTGGACGATCGGTACCTCTACGTCTCGTGCTTTGGCACCGGCGAATTGAAGCAGTACGACGTCTCCGATCCATTCAACCCGGTGGAGACCGGCTCGGTGAAGATCGGCGGCATCGTTGGTCGTCAGTCGCATCCGGCGCGTCCGGGAAAGCGACTCAACGGCGCGCCGCAGATGGTCGAGATCAGCCGCGACGGCAAGCGCGTGTACGTGACCAACTCGCTCTATCGCGCGTGGGACGATCAGTTCTACCCAGAGGGGATCAAGGGTTGGCTGGCCAAACTCGACGTGCGCGCGAACGGCGGCATTGAGCTCGACCCTGCCGGCTTCGTGGAGTTCGAGACGATGCGTCCGCACCAGGTGCACCTCGAAGGCGGCGACGCAAGCTCGGACTCGTACTGCTTCTCGCAGACCTAAGGCCTCGGGACCGTTCGGCTTCCTGGAAGGAGCTGTGTCATGCCTACAGAAATGCTCTCCGCGTCGGCTACGTTGATCGCATTGGGTGCATTCCATGGGATCAATCCCGGAATGGGATGGCTGTTCGCGGTGGCCCTCGGGATGCAGGAGCGCCGCCGCGGCGCGGTGCTGCGCGCGCTCGTGCCGCTCGGCGCCGGGCACGCGCTTGCCGTGGCAGGCGCTGTTGGCCTGGCGCTGGCGATTGGATACGTGATCCCGCTCGGCTGGCTGCGTTGGCCAATTGCTGGTGCGCTCGTCTCGCTTGGCGTGCTGCGGTTCTTCCGGCATCGCCATCCACGCTGGGCCGGCATGCGCGTGAGCATGGGTGGCCTCACGGTGTGGTCATTCCTGATGGCGACTGCGCACGGTGCGGGGCTGATGGTGATGCCGGTGTTCATGGGCATGTCGATGTCGGGCGCGGGGGGGCACGCGCACCATCACATGCATGCCGCAGGTGCGGGCGCGGGTGCTGCGTTCTTCGCTACGGGCCTGCATGCTGTTGGATATCTCGTAGTGACGGCGTTCGTCGCGCTGCTGGTGTTCGAACGGCTCGGCGTTGGCATTCTGCGCCGCGCGTGGTTCAATCTCGATCTGATCTGGTCGGCCGCGTTGGTCGCGACCGGAGCGGTGACACTGATGCTGTAAACGTCGTCAGAACGTGAGAGCGCGATGTCGGCGCGCGTGCTCGGTCGCCCACCAATACGGCTGACCGACGCGGTGGCGAAGCTGCTACCATCCGCGTCATGACGACGAATGCGTTCCTGGTTCGAGTGCTGTCGGCAGTTACCGTGCTCTCGCTCGCTGCCGTTGGAGCCCGGCCGGTGCGAGGCGAAGTACTCGAGAAGTCGGCGCGAGTGGGACGCGTGACCGTTCACTACAAGGTGGTCTTGCCCAATGGCTACGACGCCTTGAAAACGTACCCGGGCATCATCGCGCTCGGGGGCGGTCCGCAGACGATGAACACCGTCGACGGGGTTCTGAATCGCAACTTCCGCGCTGAAGCCGAGAAACGCGGCTACATCGTCATCGCCCCGGCGGCGCCGGACGGACAGTTGTTTTTCGAAGACGGCGCTCGCATCTTTCCCGAGTTCCTGAAGCTCGTTCTGGCCGACTACAAGATCGAGGGCGGCAAGTTCCACATCGGGGGACCATCGAACGGTGGCATCGCGGCATTCCATGTCGCGGCCGCCAACCCGCAGTACTTTCTGTCGGTCACCGCGTTTCCAGGGTACATGTGGGAGCCGAACCCGGTGAAGCTTCAAGCGATTTCGAAGATGTGTGTGTTCATGTACGTCGGTGAAAACGATGAGTACAGATGGCATGAGGAGATGAAGCACGAGGCCGAGTTCCTCCGCTCGAAAGGAACCGTCGCGCGTTACTCGATCGAAAGAGGACAGCCGCATCGGCTGGAGACGCTGGCAGGTCCGAATGCCACGCGGCTGTTCGACGGCTTCGAGGAAACGAAGCGAGGCTGTAGCCGTTAGTTTGAGTTACAGTAATTCCGCTATGACTACCACACGCCGCGACTTCGTCAGAATTGCCGGCACGGCAACAGCCGCTGCCCTGCTGTCCTCGCCCGTGTTCGGTGCGAACGAACCGGCGCTGGGCCTGATCTTCCCACCGAAGGACTATCCGATTCCCCCCGACGCGAAGCGGTTGTATCCGAGCGGCGTCGAGTTCCTCGGCGACGGCGTGGGTCTGCCGGGCGGCATGACGATCGAAGGCTACGAGGAAGCGATTCCTCGCGTGGTGCCCGTGGCTGAATCACTCGCCAAGCGCGGCGCCAAAGTCATCTCAGTCTTCGGGTCCTCCCTGACCTTCTACAAGGGTGCGAAATTCCACGAGGAGTTGATGCAGCGGGTGACGAAGGCGACCGGCATGAAGACCACGACGCAGAGTAACGGACTGCTCGACGGTCTGCGCACGGCCAACGCCAAGCGCGTCGCGCTCGCGACGGCGTACACCGACGTCGTGACCGAGCGTCTGAAGATCTTCCTCCAGGAGTACGGGTTCGAAGTCACCGCCGCGAAAGGACTCGGGTTCACCTCGGTGCCCGACGGCTCGAACACACAGGCCATCCTGCACAAGCTCGGGATGGAGGCCTATGCGGCGTCGCGTAACGCCGATGCGCTGGTGATGTCGTGCGGCGCACTGCGCACGCTCGATGTCATCGTCCCGCTGGAGAAGGAGATCGCCGCGCCGGTGGTGTCGTCTACACCGCATGGATTGATGAACGGCGTGCGGATGCTCGGCGTAAACCCGCGCGTGCAAGGCTTCGGGATGGTGTTCGCCAAAGCCTGATCTCCCGTCGTGTCCGGCTTTAGCCGGACATGCGATGTCGTGTCCGCCTTCGGGCGGCCAGGTGTCTCATGACTCGAATCGCCGTACTCATCGCTCTGCTCGTCGGATCTGCGTGCTCACGTCCAGCCGAACAACCGGCGGCCGCCGCACCTGCTGCCAACACCACTGCACCTGTCGCCGTGGCGAAGATGCCATCGTTCGATGCCGGGCGCATGCTGGCGGATATCAAAACGCTCTCCTCCGACCAGTTCGAAGGCCGCGCACCGGGATCGAAGGGCGAAGACCTCACCGTCAAGTTCCTCGAGGACCAGTTCAAGAAGATCGGACTGCAGCCCGGCAATACCGACGGGACGTTCGTGCAGTCGCTGCCGCTGGTCGGCATCACCGCGAGCAACACGCGACCGCTGACGGTCAGCGGAACGGGCAAGAAGGCGACATTCAAGTGGCGCGATGACCTCGTCGCGTGGACCAAGCGCGTGACCGACACCTCGTCGCTCGACAACTCCGAGCTGATCTTCGCCGGCTACGGCGTCACCGCGCCCGAGTTCAAGTGGGACGACTTCAAGGACGTTGACGTCAAAGGCAAGACCATCGTCGTGCTGGTCAACGATCCACAGATCCCCAGCGCCGCCGATCCCTCGCAGCTCGATCCGTCGATGTTCAACGGCAAGGCGATGACCTATTACGGCCGCTGGACGTACAAGTTCGAGGAAGGCGCTCGCCGCGGCGTCGCCGGCATCCTCATCGTTCACGAGACGGCTCCGGCCGGGTATCCCTTCGCTGTTGTCCAGGGCAACCTTGGTGAGCGGTTCGATCTCATCACACCCGACAAGAACATGGGCCGGGCGTCGATCGAGGGCTGGCTCTCCCTGGACGCTGCCAAGAAGCTGCTGTCGATGGCCGGGCAGGACTTCGACACACTGAAGAAGCAGGCGCTCACGCGCGAGTTCCGTCCGGTGCCGCTTGGACTGTCGGCGTCGGTCGCGATCAGCAACAAGCTGCGGACCATACGGTCGCGAAACATACTCGCCAAGCTCGAAGGCAGCGATCCGCAGCTCAAGGACGAGCACGTCGTCTATAGCGCGCACTGGGATCACCTGGGCATCGGTGCGCCGGTGAACGGCGACACGATCTACAACGGCGCGCTCGACAACGCCTCCGGCGTTGCCCAGGTTCTCGAGATCGCTCGCGCGTTTGTCGCGGTCGAGCCGCGGCCGAAACGGTCGGTGCTGTTCCTGATGGTCGGTGCCGAGGAACAGGGTCTGCTCGGCTCGCAGCACTACGCCGAGCAGCCGGTCTATCCACTGGCGAAGACCCTGGCCGCTATCAACGTTGACGGCGTGAACCAGTGGGGCAAGACGAAGGACATCACGGTGATCGGCATGGGCGCGTCCGATCTCGACGACTATCTGCGTGACGCCGCCGCGACGCAGCAGCGCGTGCTGCGGCCGGATCCGGAATCAGAGAAAGGCTTCTACTACCGGTCCGATCACTTCAACTTCGCGAAGAAGGGCGTGCCCGCGCTCTACATGGACACCGGCATCGATTTCGTCGGCAAGCCCGCCGAATACAGCCAGCAGAAGCGCGACGAGTACACGAACAAGGACTATCACGCGCCATCCGACGAGGTGAAGCCGGATTGGGATCTCAGCGGAGCCGCCGAGGACGCACAGCTGCTGTTCCTGGTCGGGTACAACGTGTCGAACGCGTCCAAGTTCCCCGACTGGAAGCCGGGCAACGAGTTCAAGGCGACGCGGGACGCCATGCTGAAATAGCGCGTCTGAAGACCGCCTCTACGACCTGTCACTACCGGCTGTCACACTGTCAACGAGCTCGCGTAAGGCCGCCGTCACCAGCTCCGGCTCATCGAACTGGATCCAGTGACTGCTCCGCGCCGCAATCACGTGACGGCCGTCACGTGACGCGGCAGCCATTAGTCGCTGCGCCTCGATGTGTTCCTGAGGCTGATTGCCGCTGGAGATGACGATCGTCGGAATCTCCGGAGGTGACGTGATCTGCGCGATGGCTGCACCATCGCGTTCGAGCGTGGCCAGATGATCGGCCATCGCTCGATAGCACTTCGGCTCCGACCAGAATTCCTGCATCAACGGATACAGCGTGGGCGGCAGTTTGCGCACTTCGTTGACCAGCCTGCCAAGCGTCTGGGCGACCGTCTCCCCGAATAACCGTGAGAATCGCCGCGGGGCGGCAGGCGCTCCACCCATCAACATCGCAAGGCAGACGCGCGGGATGCCAAGGTGCGCGAGGCCCGCACCGATCCGAGCCAGATACCGGGCGCGGCGGAGACGATACGCGCGCTCCGCATCTGGCTTCAACCACTCGACCGCCGGATCCACGAGAACCAGTCCGGCCACGACCTCGGGATGACGCATCGCATAACCGCGGACGATGAAACTGCCGAACGAATGGCCGACGAGGATGCATCGCTCGCCGGTCGCGACACGCGCGACCACGCGATCGAGCTCGTCCACGATCCGATCGAACGTCCGCGCGCATGACGGCACATCGCTCCACGCCAACCCGGCGCGGTCGTAGGTGCACACGCGCGTGAACTGTGCGACGGCCGGCGCGACGGCTGCCCAACTCAGAGACGAAGCGGCGATGCCGGCTTCGAGGACAATCGCAGGTCGCCCGGTCCCGCTGCAGGTTACGTGCAGCCGGTGCCCGCCGACATCGATCAGCTCGCCTGGCGCAGGAAACAGGCGCGACGCCGCATGGCTCGCGACGCGCTGGTAGAGCATGCCGATCGCGACGAGCGCAGCGAGGACGCCGACGATAAGGCCTAGTTGCTGGATGTACATGCCTTTGCTTGACGAACCTCATTGTCCAGCGTGACCATGGCAGATGGGAATAGCGAGCCGCTCGTTCGTCATCCCGCTGACCCTTGCGTTCATCGTCAGTGCGGCGAGTCTTATGACAGCCCAGGCCGACGTCTACGATCGCGTCACGCACGGCTACGCGGTGTCTGAAGGAGGCGTGAAGATTCATTACGCCTCGCTCGGCCCGACAGACGCCGCCAGCGCCCCGCTGGTCGTCATGGTTCACGGCTTTCCCGACTTCTGGTACTCGTGGCGACATCAGATGGCGGCGCTGTCCGATCGCTTTCACGTCGTCGCCATCGATCAGCGTGGCTACAACCTGAGTGACAAACCGGCCGGCGTTGAAAGCTATGACATGCGTCTGCTTACCGCCGACGTCGCGGCGGTCATCCGTCATCTCGGGCGCGACAAGGCCACCATCGTGGGCCACGATTGGGGCGGCGCAGTGGCCTGGCAGTTCGCGCTGTCAATGCCGCAGATGACCGAAACCCTCGTCATCCTCAATCTGCCACATCCGAACGGCCTGCTGCGCGAGCTGCGTTCGAACAAGGAGCAGATCGCCAACAGTGAGTACGCGCGGAACTTTCAGACGAAGCCCCCCAGCGATCCGACGGTCTTCTTCGGACTGCCGATGACGGCCGATACGCTGTCGTCCTGGGTCCGGGATCCCGAGGCACGCAAGCGCTACGTGGAAGCCTTTCAGCGGTCGGACTTCACGGCGATGCTGAACTACTACAAACGCAATTACCCGAAGGCCGGTCCTGATGCGCCGACACCACCGGACATTCCCAAGGCGAAGATGCCGGTCCTGATGTTTCACGGACTCGGTGATACGGCGCTGCACAGCGACGGCCTGTCGGGCACGTGGAACTGGCTTGAAAAGGACCTCACGTTGGTCACAGTTCCAGGCGCCGGGCACTTCGTCCAGCAGGACGCCGCCGAACTCGTGTCGACAACCATCAAGTGGTGGCTGACAATGCGCACCGGTCGTTGACGCGGGTTCAGCCTTTGACGATGTAGCCGCGCTGTGCGAGGACGTCGCGCACGCGCGGCCGCAGGTCGCCCTGCAGCTCCACTCCACCTTCGACAACGGTTCCACCCGTCCCGCACGCCCGCTTCAGTTCCTGACTGAGCTCCTTCAAGAAGTCCGCGTTCTGCGGCAGGCCGTAGACGACCGTGATGGTCTTGCCGCCCCGGCCTTTCTTCTCCATGCGCACTTTCGCGACGATGCGAGAAGGGACTGGGGCGTCAGAAGCGTGGCGTGTACTGCACTGACAGTCGCGTTGCGGCCAGCCGCATACCGGACACTTGCCGGACGTTTCTGTGGAGTACACCAGGCGCGCGTTGTTCTTGAGACTCACGGCCCCCAGTGTACGCTGATAGGCTGCCATGGCCATCTCCGCAACCATTTACAACTTCGACGTCGAGCTCTCGGACACCGACCGTCACGTTTATGAGTCGCTCTCACTACGCGTCGCGCGCCATCCCTCCGAGTCCGAGGCGTATCTCGTCGCGCGAGTGATCGCCTATCTGCTGGAATTCACCGACGGGATCGAGTTCTCTCGCGGCGTATCAACCCCTGACGAGCCGACGATCGCCGTGCGCGATCTGACCGGGGCCCTTACGGCGTGGATCGATATCGGCGCACCTGACGCCGGCCGGCTGCACAAGGCGTCGAAGCTCGCGGCACGTGTGGCCGTCTACACCCACAGGGACGCGACGCAGTTCCTGAAACAGCTCGCGGGCAAGACGATCTTCAAGGCGGACGCGCTGGAGCTGTACGCCATCGATCGCGACCTGGTCAGCGCGCTCGTCGCCCGTCTCGAGCGTCGAGTCGCCTTCAGTGTGTCGATCAGCGACCGTGAGCTCTACGTGTCGATCGGGTCCGAGCAGATCAGCGGCACGGTGGTTCGATTGAGTCGCTGGGGATGACGCCGGGTCTGAAGACCCGCCTCTACGCCGCTGCCGTTCTCTTTCGTGGCTCTTTGTGCTGCACATGCTTCAGAACGGCGAGCAGTGCGACTTCGTCGGGGCGCAGACCAGCCATCGCCTTGGCCGCGGCCTTCACGTCCCGCTCGAGGATCTTCGTCAGCGATCCGTCCACATAGCAATCGATCACGCCCGGGTGCACGTACGACTTCCGGCAGACCGCGCGCGTGTTGCCGAGCAGCCCGGCGACCGCTTCGATCGCCAGGAGTACGTTCTTCTCGCAGTGCGTCTTGTTTCTGCCTGGCTGCAGCTCCCGCAACGCTTTGACCGCGAGCACTGTCCCCCACCAGGTGCGGAAATCCTTGCTCGTGAACTCCTCGCCGGTGACGTCGCGCAAGTACGTATTGAGATCACCCGAACCAACCCGTTGCCGCTTACCGTCGGCATCCACGTACTGAAAGAGCTCGTGGCCTGGCAGGTCTCGGCATTGCTTCACCACATGCGCGAGCCGCCAGTCGTTGACGTCGATGGTGTGTCGCTTCCCGCTCTTCCCGCGGAACTGGAAATGGATGGTGCCACCGGTGACGCGCACGTGCTTGTCGCGCATCGTGGTCAACCCGAACGAGTCGTTCTGCCGGGCATACTCCTCGTTGCCAACGCGAATGAGACTGCGCTCGAGCAACTGCACGAGCGTTGCCAGCACCTTCTCGCGCGGCAGCCCCGGCCGCGCCAGGTCCGCGCGCGTCCGCCGCCTGAGGATCGGCAGCGCACGCGCGAACGCCTGCATGCGATCGAACTTTGTCTCGTCACGTGTGGCGCGCCAGTCTATGTGATAGCGGTACTGCTTGCGCCCCTTCGCGTCACGGCCGGTCGCTTGAACGTGGCCGCGTGGATCTGGACAAATCCACACATCGGTCCATGCCGGGGGAATCGCCAGCGCCTTGATGCGGGCGAGGATCTCTTTGCGCCGGATCGGCTGCCCGTTGGCGCCGATGTAGCGAAATGCTTTGCCCGACTTCACGCGCCGGATCCCTGGCCGTTGATCGGTGACATAGCGCAATCGGGCCAGTACGGCGGACTTGACCGGGTGAAGTCCTGGCTGAGGCACGAGACCAACTGGTGCAAGACTGCCGCCGGTTCGGCGACAATGGCTCATACCGCTCAGCTTGACGTGGAGGTCGGCGTGAAGCACGCAGTCCGAGTCGTTCTGGTAGCCGCGTTGGTCACGCTGCTGCCGGCAGTAGCCGCCGCGAAATGGACCAGGCTCAGCACGACGAATTTCGTGTTCGTCGGCGACGCATCCGCCGGCCAGATTCGCGAGGTCGCCGAGAAGCTCGAGCAGTTCCGCGAGGTCATGATCCGCGCCCTTCCCGGCGCTACTTCCAGCTCGCCGGTGCCGACAGTGGTTCTCGTCTTTGCCACAGATCGATCGTTGAATCTGGTGAAACCGCTGTTTCGCGGCAATGCGACGGAGGTGGCCGGCTACCTGCAAACCGGAGAGGATTTGAACTACATCGCGATCAACGGTGAGCACATCGATATCGCCCTGAACACCATCTTGCACGAGTACGCGCACCTGCTGATTGGCAACACTATCGGCGCCACTCCCGCCTGGCTCGGCGAAGGACTCGCTGGCTTCTACGAGATGACGCACGTCACCGACGGCGGCAAGAAGGTGCTGATCGGCCGGGCCCCCGCCGACCATATCGCCCTCCTCAAGGGAAGCACGCTCATCCCGATCAAGGAGCTGCTCGCGATCGATCACGGGTCGCAGGTGTACAACGAAGGGAGCCGACGCGGCGTGTTCTATGCCCAGTCATGGGCGTTGACGCACTATTTGACGCTTGGCAACAAGGAGCGGGCACCTCAGTTTCGCCAATACTTGAACGCGTTGCGCAACGGCGTGGAACATCAGCGAGCCTTTTCCGACGCCTTCGGCACCGACATCGCCCTGCTCGATCGCGAGCTGTTCGAATACGTACGGAAGTTCCTGTTTCCCGCCTTGGGAATGGAGTTCGCTGAGAAAGTGGTTGGTGAAGCCCAGCGCGGTACCACCATCGACGATGTCGAAGCCGACATTCACATCGCTGATCTCCAGGCCAGAGTTGGCCGCGCCGAAGAGGCACGTGCCAAATTGAAAGGCATCACCGATCGCAAACCCGACGCGGCGCTGGCGTGGACAGCCCTCGGGTTGATCGACTTCCGCGAGCGACGCATCGATGAGGCGCTGCCGCTGCTCGAGCGAGCCGCCGAACGCGGGAAGGACAACGCGCAGGTACAATCGGCGCTGGGCCGCGCACTGGTGGCCATCTTGAACGAAAGGCGCAGCACGGATAACGGCTCTGAGCTGCTGCTGAAAGCGCGGGCACCGCTCGCCAGGGCCGTCGAGCTCGATGCGAATTCGTCCTACGCCGCTGGGATGCTCGGCTACGTCGAGCTGGCGATCGGCAGCGACGTGCCACGCGCGGTGTCCTTGTTGGAGCGCGCGGTAACACTTGCGCCGTCCAGGGAACAGTATCGATTGATGCTCGCACAGGCGCTGATCAGGCTGCGCGAGTTCAAGCGTGCCACCGACCAACTCGGACCGCTGGTCGCCAGTGGCAGAAGCGCAGAGATCCGTGACGATGCACGCAGGTTGCTGATGGCCGTCGGCGACGCACAAGTTCGAGCCCAGGCGCCTGGGACCCGCTCCAGCTCTCCATCGACGTCACCGGCGAGCGGCGATGGTTTTATTCCGCTCGGTTTGGTGAACGACTTCGCGCCGTCGGCGCCGCGAGCGACGGTGCGGCTCGATCTCCGTGTTGTCCAGGCTGGTGAATCACGTGCGCTCGGACAATTTCGTGCGATAGAATGCGCGGCCAATCTCGTGGTGCTAAACGTCGAAGTTTACGGGCGAGTACTGAAGGTGGCGGCAAAGCAGCTCAGCGAAGTGGACTTCATCAGCTACCGTTCAGATACGCCAAGCGCGGTCAGCTGCGGTCCATTGAGGGCGCCGATGAGAGTGCTGGTCACCTACCGCGCGCGACCCGCAACCACGGCTGCGGGCATGATCGATGGAGACGCTGTCGCGATTGAGCTCGTGCCGGATGACTATACCCCTCGCTGACACACACTGAATGGACCTTTCGCGCCGACACTTTCTTTTCCTGTCCGCTGCCGCTCTGCTTCAGCCCGGGAGTGCCGGAACGAAGCGCGACATGATCGTGCGGTCAGCTCGTCCTCTGGATCTCGAGATGCCGATTGAGGGCTTCTCGGACTACATCACCCCTATCGACAGGTTCTTCGTTCGCTCGCACGTGTACACGCCGCGCGTGGACATCGGCCAGTGGCGGTTGACGGTTGATGGCGAGGTCGCCAACGCGCTGACGCTGACGATCGACGACCTGCGACGGATGCCGTCTGTGGAGTTGGTCAGCGTGCTCGAGTGCGCGGGAAACGGACGCGGCTTTTACGAGCCGTCGATGCCTGGTCTGCAGTGGGGACACGGCGCAGTCGGCAACGGCCGATGGCGAGGCGTGCGGCTTGCCGATGTGTTGAAGCGTGCTGGATTGAAAACATCGCCGAAGGAAGTGCTCGTCAACGGCGCCGATACGCCGCTCGGAACCATGCCCGACTTCCAGCGCTCCATTCCAATGGCCAAGGCGTTGCATCCCTCGACACTGCTTGCCTACGAGATGAATGGCGAGACGCTTCCCGTCGAACATGGCTTCCCGCTTCGCCTCGTCGTTCCAGGCTGGGCCGGTGACTCGTGGATCAAGTGGGTCACGTCCATGTCGGTGCTGAACCGCGAGCACGATGGCTTTTGGATGGCGCGCGCGTATCGTCATCCAGGAAAGCCTGTGGAGCCGGGCGTTGCAGTTCCTCCAGACCAGATGCAGCCGGTCACCAGCCTGCGGGTGAAAAGCGTCATCGCCCGGCCCCGCAGCGATCGTGGGCCGTCGAGTGCCGCCGTCGGCGAGGTACTCACCATCAGCGGCGCGGCGTGGAGCGGCGACGCGGGTCCGGTGACATCTGTTGACGTCAGCGTTGATGCGGGCCGCACGTGGAAAGCCGCCATACTGCGACGTGAGCGTACCGAATTCGGCTGGCGGCTCTGGGAGTACGAGTGGCGACCGCAACGCGAGGCCTATTACACAGTCCTCGCGCGCGCGGGTGATGCGGCCGGCAATACACAGCCGTTGGAGCAGGAGTGGAATCCCTCGGGTTATGTGTGGAACGTCGTCCCACGCGTCGGGATCAATGTCGGCGCGACAACCCGCGTCCAGCCGAGTGCACGAGAACAAGCATTCAACGGTCCTCCCGAGGGTTTTAAGACCTCGTGCCTGGCGTGCCACGACCCGGATGTCATCGAACAGCAGCGTCTCACGCGGCCGCAGTGGGATGCCGAGATCAACAAGATGGTCGGCTGGGGTGCGAAGGTCTCCGATCAGGATCGCAGCGCGCTGCTCGACTACGTTGCCGCGCGCTACGGTCCGCGACGTCGCTAATTCGTCCCGGCGATGCCGCTGCCAACGATCGACTGCATCACTGCCGTCTCGAAGTCGTCGCGAATTTCTCCGCGGGTCGCAAGGCCGACGACCTGCGTCATGAACACGCCGACGACATGCTCGGCGGGATCGATGAAGAAATGGGTATTGAAGGCGCCGCTCCACCCGAAGCTGCCCTTTGACAGATAGGTGTTGCGGGCGGCCGGGTTGTCTACTACCCGCACGCTCAACCCGAAGCCCTCGCCGGCAAGGCGGCCGGGCAGCGTATCGGGCGCGAAGACGCTGCTCATCACATCGACGCTCCGCGTGCTCAACAGACGCTTGCCATCGAGCTGTCCTCGATTGAGCAGCATCAGTGCGAACTGCAGGTAGTCCTCGGCGGTGCTGTAGAGGCCGCCGCCCCCGGACAGATACGCGCCGTTCATGAACGGCGGGTTCGCGGCCTTACGCAGCGAGCCGTTGGCCTGCTCGTAGAGCGTGGCGACGCGTGAGTTCCCTGCCATCGGATAGAACGCTGTGTCTTTCATGCCGAGCGGTTCGAAGACGCGTTGCCGAGCGAACTGATCGAACGGCATGCCGGACGCGACTTCCACGACCCGCAGCAGTACGTCGAAGCCAAACTGGCCGCTGTAAGCCCAGCGTGTGCCCGGCTGGAAATCGAGCGGCACTTTCTTGAGCCGCGGCATGATCTGCGCCACGGTCTCACCGGCCTTCGGCATCACGTCGCTGTTGCTGCTCGCGCTCATGCCACCGCTCATCAGACCGGAGGTGTGCGTCAGCAGATCGCGCACCGTGATCTCACGGTCGGCGGGCACGGTGCGGCTCGGCATCGCCGCCGTGACCGATCCTGACGGCGCTGGCGCGACGCGCCCCTCGGTATTCAGCACGACAGCGGAGAGTCCTTGCAAGTCAGGGATGAACTTCGAGACCGGATCGGCGAGTCTGACCTTACCCTCCTCCACCATCATCATCACGGCCACGCCGACCACGGGCTTGGTCATCGACATGATGCGGAAGATCGCGTCCTTCTGCATCGGCTTGTGCGCCTCGACATCCATCACCCCGTGCGTTTCGAAGTGGGCAATGCGGCCATTGCGCGCGACGAGTGTGACGGCGCCGGTGAAGGTTTTCGCAGCGATGTGCCGCTGCATCAATTCTCCGATGCGCTTGAGACGCTCGGTCGAGAGTCCGACGTCTTCAGGACGCGCGGTCGGAGCAGCCGCGGATACGGGCGTAAGGCACAAGGCGATGAGCGCGAGGAACGTCAGGTGTTTGCGCATGGCGGAATACTCTACGGCTTCAGTTTGACGAGATATGCCGGATTGTCTTTGAACATCAGCGTCAGGTCGGCTTCGGCGAGGCCCGCCGCACGCAGCGCCTTGGCCGCCAGCGCCAGCGTGTCGGTGTGATTGGCCCGTCCGGCGAGGCCCGCGTCACTGCCGACGACAAAGTGACTCGCGCCGATCGCCTTCACCGCCTCCAGCGCGCGGCGCTTCGGTTCTCCCTCAGCGCTGACCGCGCCGCCGGTCAGCTCGATGAACGCGCCGAGATCCGCCGCCTCTTTGAGCTGGCCGAGCGACATCCACGTGAACTGAGGATCGAGCAACGGATGCGTGACGATGATCCGTTTCACCCCGGCGGCCTTTGCCGCCTTCAGGACCTCCAGCGTTTCCTCCGGCGTGACGTGGCCCGTGGCCAACGTCAGATCGTGCTCCGCCATCAGACCGATCACCTCGTGCACTTCAGGCAGAAGCTTCCCTCCGTGCGACACACGCACGAACGGCCGCTGCTCCTTGTTGTAGCGAACCTCGTGTTCGGAGTCGTGCGTCGGCAGCCAGACGATGCGACCGTAGCCGCCAGCTACATCGATCATGTAGCGCACGGCCTGCGGGTTGACGCCGCCGACGGCGGTATCGAGCGTCACCGCCCCGAACACCTCGTAGCCTGGCGTCGCGTACTTGCGAACCAGATACGCGAGGCCGGCGGTTTCAGTCCAATGATTCTTCAGCACGATCCCGCGCAGGCCGCGCTCCTTCGCGAGCTTCGCGATTTCGAAGGCGTCGGCCGACCTCGGATAGCTGTCGGGATCGTGATGGGCGTGCAAGTCGATGGCGCCGGCAAGTGCCGGATCGGTCAGGTGCTGATCGGGTTGTGGAACCGTTGGCTTGTGCTTGTAGGGTTCCCAGTGGGTCTTCGCCCGCTGCGGCGCCTGTCGTGCCGCGAGCGAGAGCGTGGCGAGCGCCCCCGCGGCCAGGCACGCGCACAACAGCAGCAGCACATTCACAATGCGTCGAGGCATGCGGCGTATTATGGCCCGGTGGAGAGTGCGATGAATAAGATGGCGATGAGTGCACTGGCGGCGGGCCTCACCGTGTTGGTGAGCGGTGTGGCCTTTGCCGAAGTCACGCTGAATTCCGTGCGCGTTGCGGCGACTGACACCGAGGCGCTGGCGAAATTCTACAAGGCGGCGTTCGGCATGCAGGAGGTCAATCGCATACCGGTCCCCGGCGGACCGGAAATCTTCGTGAACTTTGGAACCACCGTGGACGCCGCCAAAGCGAACCGCACTCCGCCAGTCGTCATCATGCACCGTGACTCAGACGCGATGAAGGATCCGATCGCGCACGTGATCTTCAACGTCACCGACATGCATGCGACGGTCGCGGCCATCCAGGCCGCCGGCGGGACCATGACCGGCGAGCCGCGGCCTTACCAGAACACCGGCATCGTGATCGGCATCGCCGTCGATCCCGCGGGCAATCGCATCGAGTTGATCCAGCGGCCCACGAAATGAGCGCCTCGTCCCGATGCCGCTACCACGGCGGCAACGTCATGTAGAGGAACTCCTTCAGGTAGGCATCGGGATTGGCCAGCAGTGCCTCCTGTGTCCCAGCGAAATGAATGCGGCCTTCACGCAGCACGAGGAACTGCACTCGTTCGCCGCTGCCGAGCGCGGCGTCTTCGATTGTCAGCTTGCCGTCGTGCTGCACCGCCTTGTGAGTGGCGACGTACACCGCGTCACGAATCTGGTGCGTCACGACGATGGACGTCACGTCTTGCAGATCGCGCAGCTTCACGATCTCATCATCCACACTGGCTGCAGTGATTGGATCAAGGCCGGTCGTGGGATCGTCCAGAAGCAGCACGCTCGGGTGCGAGGCCATCGCCCGCGCCATCGCCACGCGACGACGCTGACCACCGGAAAGCTCGGTCGTGCCACGTTCGCCGTATTCGGCAAGACCGACGAATCCGAGCACCTCCTGCACACGGGAACGGACCTCGTCCTCCGGCAGGCGCATCTCCTCGGACAAGCGGTATCCCACATTGTCCGCCACCGTCAGCGAGTCGAATAGCGCGGTCTCCTGGAAGAGCATGCCAACGTCCGCGCGAACGCGAAGCAGCTCCTGCTCGCTCATACGATCGATGCGGTGCCCGTTGACAAGAATCTGGCCGGCATCCGGCCGGAGCAGACCGAGAATCAGCTTGAGCGCCACCGACTTCCCGGAACCGCTCGCGCCGAGCACGATCGTCATGCGTCCCTTCGGGACGATGAAGCTGACGTGGTCCAGAACGACGTGATCGTCGAAGGCCAGCGACACCTCGTCAAACACCACCGCCGGAGCATTCTGTTCCGCCATCACGACCAGAGTACTCCGTGAAGAGCCGCTTATCGCGTTCTGCCGTCCTTGATGCGCCGGACGTCGCCGGCGAGGATCGTCCATGCCATCCAGAAGCCGCCGGTGGCTGCGGCGAGGAACAGCAGCATCGCGAGGCCTGGATAGCCGAAGACGGTGAACGACGTCTGGACTCGCATCAGCATGGCGGCTCCGACTATCAATGCCGCCAGGACGAGGCCGAGGGCGATGCGATTGGCCACTTTCTGAAAGCCGTCGAGGATCGACCCGTGATCGATGACCTCCACCTTCAGCCGAAGATCGTTAGCGGCCACCGCATCGAGAATCCGATTCGCACGCTCGGGTAACCGCTCGACGAAGCCGCGCACCTCCAGCGCCGACGCGAGCAGATGCGTGGGCGTGGAACTCTTGACCATCCGCCGGCGCATCAGGCTCGTGGCATGCGTCCGCATCGAGCTATTGACGTCAAAGCCCGAGTCGAGCACGCGGCCGATTTCGTGCAGATTGAGGAGCGTCTTGCCGAGCAGCGGCAGCTCCGACGGCATGCGCAACCCGAATCGGCTGGCACCGCGCGCCATGTCGAGAATCGCGCGTCCGATGTTCAGTTCCTTGGCCGAGCGGTCCTGATAGCTCGCCACCAGCTCGCCCACCATGCGGCGCATCGGCGCCTCTTGGAAGCCCTCGCCTCGCTCGCCGAGTGAGATGACCACCGCAGCAGCTTCGTCGCCGCGACCGTCGGCAATGGCCAGCATCAGCCGGAAGAGGTGCTCCTGCACACTCGCCGACAATCGTCCCACCATGCCGAGGTCGATGAGCCCCAGCCGGCGATCGGGCGTGAGCAGCACGTTGCCGGGATGCGGGTCCGCATGAAACAGCCCGTCTACCAGAATCTGCTGCAGATAGGCGCGAAAGAGGTCGCTGGCCAGACCACTGCCGTCGATCTCGGTCCACTCCACCGGCCCCACTTTCATGATGTTCGTGCCGGCGATGTAGTCCATCGTCAGCACGCGCGACGATGTGTAGTCGTCAACAGGCAGAGGCACGATGATGCGCTCGACATCGCGCAGCTGATGCGAGAGCGCCACCATGTTGCGGGCTTCCTGCTGGTAGTCGAGCTCGCGCAGCATGCTCCGTCTGAACTCGTCGAGAGCGCGCGGGACATCGACGCTGCGAGCCACGCGGCTGAACCGCTCCATGAGCACGGCCAGATCGTCGAGCGTGTCGAGATCCTGAAGGACCTGCTCGCGCACTTGCGGGCGCTGAATCTTCACAGCGACTTCTCGCCCGCTGCGCAACACCGCGCGATGCACCTGGCCGAGCGATGCGGCAGCAATCGGGGCTTCGTCAAACGCCACGAAGGCTTTTGACAGCCGGACGTGCAATTCGCGCTCGACGATTTCTACGACCTCGGCGTACGGGAAGGGCTCGACGTCATCCTGCAGGCGGGCGAGTGCCGCGGTGTACGCGGGTGGCAACAACTCGGCGCGGGTCGACAGCAATTGCCCAAGCTTGATGAATGTCGGACCGAGCGATTCGACGTCACGCGCGAACTCATCCGCCTCCGTATCGTCGCGTGACCGCGATCGATGCGGTTCGTCGGGCGCGGTGACGAACTCCGCGCGGCCGTACTTCGCCAGGAACGTCGCGAAATCCTTGTAGCGGCTGAGTCGCTCGGCAATTGCCATACGGAGGAGATGAGCAACGCGTGTGCCCGAGGTAACCGGGCACAGCGACTAAATCGCGACCCGCGGCACGCATCAGATGTCCAGGGAGATACTCATGAATGGAACGAGAAATCCTTCGCTCGCCTGCATTCGCAGCTCGGCGGAGGAAGTGTGGCTGCCGCTCCTCTGGCCGCTGACTTCGAGTGGCCAGTTGGATGGCAGCGCGCTTTAGTAGGTTGGCTTTTACGGTTAGCGAGCCGAACACGGGGTGGGATTCCACCCCGTCGCATCGGCGAGCTTCTTGAAGTCCGAGCTCGTCGTATAAGAGCGCGCGAAATACTGCGGGTCCTCGACCTTGGTAATGACAGTCAGCCAGCGGTCGCCGTTCGGCAGCTCATTGAGGTCCCAATACTCGGTAACGGTCGCCTTCTCGCTGTACGGCGCGCCGTTCTTCCGCACGTAGCCCGGACGCAGATTCGTGGTGACCACCTTGAGATTGCGCGCGGGAATGTTCCACTGCGCGACCGAGTGTCCCTGCCAACTGGCTTCAGACGGAGGCGACGGGGTTCCGAAACGAAGCATGCGGGTCTGAGTACCGGTATCGGTTTCCACCTTCAGCGTCGTATCGTCCTGCCACGAGATGCGAAGACGGCCTGGCAGACGCATGATTCCGCCGGCTCCGTAGGCGCGGCATTGCTCCCCTGCCGCTTCATCCTTCGCCGGATCCCAGCTCTCGCCGAGCTTGCGGCCTTCGGCATTGAGCGGGACGGCATCGAAGACGCCTTTCGCGGGCGTCACCATTCGATACTTCCAGTCTTCGACAATCGGCGAGACCCAATAGCCGGCGAGATCGATCGGTGCCGCCTGGCGAGGCGTGAGGGCCGGACCACCGGCTCGGCCGCGACCGCCGGCGCGCTGTGCGTCGAGAGAAAGCGAGCATGCGAGGACGCCGCACGTCGTGAGCAACAGGATTCGATTCACTAATCAACGACCTCGTTTGTGCCGCGACCCCACGTGAAGCCATCCGATGGACGCGTGAGGTTGATCATCAACACGCGATACTCGCCCGGCACCCGCGAGGGCCGTCCACTGATCACCACCTTGTCGCCCACCTTTAGCGAATCGCGTTTGACACCGGCGGCGGCCAGCTGCGTGGTGCCACCCCACTCGATGGCCCAGCGCTGCGAGACGCCGCTCGCGTCAGGCGCGTCGATGTGGACGAATGAGTGCGGATTCCGATACACGAACTGGACGATGCTGCCTTCGAGCGTGATGGACTTGCCGGTCTCGTAGGTCGCGGCAAACGAGTGGTGGGCGAATGACGTCGAGGCGGTCAGCACGGCGGCAATGGTTATCAGCAGGAGTGTGCGCATCGCTTTCCTCGCGTAGTGTCCGGCTTCAGTGGCCCTCTGGTAGTGTCCGGCTTCAGCCGGACCTTCAGAGCGTCTTGTAGACCGCCTCAATAAACATGTTCGTCGTCCAGGGGCCGGTGGTGGCGCCGTAGCGTCCGTCGAAGTCCAGCGTCGGGCGCGCGGCCTTCACCTGCTCGAGCGTCTTACCCTGCTTCTTGAGGTCGCGGATTCGGTCGCGGATCATCACCAGCATGTTGCGATAGGAGGCGACGTCGGCCGTATCCGACAAACGTCCGCGACCCGGGACGATCCACGTGCCGCCCTGTGAGCGGTACTCTGCCACCGACAGATCGAGGATCTCATTGAGACCGTCGATGACGCCCTGAATCGTGCCGCCATTCGTCGTGTCGACGAGCGGATAACTGATCGTCGAGAACAGGTTACCGGCTGCTATGACTTCCGAGTGACGGAAGAAGACGAAGCTGTCGCTATCCGTGTTGGCCGCCTTCGCGTGATAGAGGATCACCGGCTCGCCGTTCACATACTCCGACAGCTTGTAAAAGGCATCGAAGAAGGTGTCAACGGGCCACGCCGCTTCGGGCGCCGCCGCGGCCCTATTCGCCGGCGTGCTCATCGCCGTCAAGACACCGTCATGGGCAACGATCGTCGCCGCAGTCCCAATCTCGCGCACAGCGCTGCCGAATCCACCAGCGCCGCCCGCGCGTCGGAAGTTCGCCGAAGCGGCCAGCTTCTCGTTGCCACCGACGTGCTCAGGTGCCGCGCTGGTGTTGATGATGTAGCGGATCGGCCGTGCGGGCCGAGGCGACGCGACGACCGCATTGAAGTAGGGACTCGACCAGCTCGGCATCCCCGGACAGTTCGCGCCAAAGCACGTGTTCGTCGCGGGAGGACTCACGACTGATCTGGCCAGCTCGGTCAACGCCGCGAGAACCTTGTCGGTCATCTGCGCCGAACCGGTGTTGACGATGGCGATGCCGTCGCGGCCGACCGACGCGGTGATGTTCGTGCCGTCGGCAATCAGGATGTAGACGTTGCCCTGTACCGGCATGACATGGACTTGTCCGTCTCGCGGGCTCTGATCGGCAATGCGCCTGGCGACATCGTTCGCTGTCTTCGAAACCGGCACCGTCAGGGTGTTCACCGTCGCGCTCTTGGCGAGCACTGCCCGGTACTCCGGATAGATCGTCTTCACGCCACCACGGATCGGTTCGAATGGAATCCACGACTGCGTCTTGAGGAACTCGCCGATGCCACTGTTCTGCCCCGGCAGGAAATGCGGCACCCAGTGGCGATCGCGTCCGCCGTTCTCGGCAAATGACGACCCGCTGCAGTTCTCAGTCGCCGGTCCCGCATTCGGATCGTAGGTGTAGGTGATCGACAGTACGTACGGCTCGTCGAGATAGATCGGGTCGTCCACCACCTGCAGAATCGACAGGACGTCGTCGTGGCGGGTGATGTACTCCGTCATCGTCAGCATGTCGGACGTTTGCGGTCCGCCGCGGCGCAAGTAGCCGTCCTTCAAATGCGTCGTCGTGACCTTCAGCGTCTGACCGATCCATTCGCCGGTGGAGAACCCGCTCCAACTGTGCGGCGCCCACGCCGGTGGATGTGGACGACCATCGACGAAGATCGGGCGGTCCAGCGAGCGCATGAACTGCACGCGGTAGCCGACGATCTCCCGCGAGATCGGATCGAGATCTTTGAGAATTCGTGCACCGCCAACGCCGCGCCACTGGTGCGGTGCCGAGTGCGGGCGGCACTGATACTCTGGCGTGCCCCAGATCGATTCGGGTGTGGTGTCGGCGCGGAGACGTCCCGCCTCGTTGAGCGCGAGACCGAGATAGTCGGCGAGTGGCGGTTGTCCGGGGTCTTCGTTGCTGTCCAGCCGCCATTCTCCGGCGATGTCGGGTGGCCGCGCACCGCCGCCCTGGGCGGACACACGGAAACTGACCGCAGTGGCGATGGCGAGCGCAAGGAGCACGACCGCCGATCGACTCGCGGACCCTCGCTCAGGGCAGGCCCGTCGAATTGCAGGCGCTCGCTCATGACAGGCTGGACGCATGGTGCGCCGATTATCACTCAAGAAGCGAGCAAATGTGCCTTTCACGCGTTTACGTGGCTTGACTTTGCGGTGAGGGCGGGATGGAATGCGCCCGTTTGGGAGCATCAATGACCACATCACACATGTCCGCCTTCGTACGAACGCTGCTGTGCTCGGCGCTCTGCCTCGGTCTTCCGTCTTTCGTCTTCGCGCAATCCATCGCCGGCACCGTGCGCGACACGTCCGGAGCCGTCCTGCCGGGTGTCTCCGTAGAAGCCGCGAGTCCAGCACTCATCGAAAAGACGCGGTCGGTCGTCACCGACGCGAACGGTCAGTTTCAGATCATCGACCTTCGTCCAGGCACCTACACCGTCACGTTCACGCTGCAGGGATTCACGACCGTTGCGCGGCAGAACCTCGAACTGAGCGGCGGTGGCGTGACGACGGTGAACGGGGAAATGCGGGTGGGTGGCATTCAGGAAACACTCACGGTCACCGGCGACGCGCCGGTCGTTGACATCCAGACCAGCACCAGTCGTGAGCAGGTGTTGAGCAACGACTTCGTGCGCGCGCTGCCTGCCTCGCGCGGCTACGGCAACTATCTCGCCGGCGTGCCCGGGATTCAGGGCACGGGACTTGGCGCGAGCGCAACGCCCTCGAACAACTTCTTCACGGCACGCGGCGGACGCAGCAGCGAAGGCAACATTCAGATCGATGGCATGAACGTCGGCTCGTCGGTCGGCGGCGGCGGTGTGTCGGGCTATCAGTACGACATGTCGAACGCCTCCGAGGTGCAGGTCACCATCGCCGGCGGCCTTGCGGAAGTCGATCGCGGCGGTCCGGCATTCAACATGATTCCGAAGACCGGCGGCAACACGTTCAGCGGGTTCTACTTTGCGAGCCTCGCCGGCAAGTGGTCGCAAGGCAGCAACATCGACGCCGAGCTGGAAAGCTATGGGTTCGTTGACCAGTCGGCGCTGATTCGCAACTGGGACACAAACTTCGCGTTCAGCGGACCAATCCTGCACGACAAAATCTGGTTCTTCGCCAACGCCCGGACCATTGGCACGTATCAGGACGTGCCGAACCAGTACGGGAACCTGAATGCGGACAATCCGAATTCGTGGGCCTACGCGCGCGACACCAGCGTGCACGTGCGGAACTCCAATTCCAAGAAAGTCATCGCCACACGCCTCACATATCAGGCCACGCCGCGCAACAAGCTCGGGTTCTACGTTGATTACACCAAGAACTGCTCCGGCGGGTCGTACGCGCCAGACAGCGGTCAATGCCGCTCGCCCGGAGACGGCTGGACGGCGTCGGGTCCTGGCATCGGCCCTGGCGTGCCCACTTCGTCGCCGGAGTCGGGAACGATCTGGGACCATCCCGCGAAGATCATGCAGGCCACCTACTCGGCGCCGTGGACGAACCGCATCCTCGTCGAAGCGGGCTTCTCCTCGTTCTGGACCGAGTGGGGCGACATTCGTCCGGAGGGTGCTGCGGTCGATCGGATCGCGGTCACCGAGCAGCTCTCGAACGACCTCACCCAGACGCCCAACTCGAACTTCATCTATCACGGCTGGCCGGCCACCTCGGGCACCATTCAGCAGAACGCGCAGTATCGCGCGTCCCTCTCATATGTGACGGGCGCGCATAGCTTCAAGGCCGGCTATCAGGGCGCGTTGATGATCGCCAAGACGCCGAGCTTCCTCGGTCAGCAGATTAGCTACCGTTTCAACAATGGTGTGCCCAATCAGTTGACACAGCGCGTCGGACCCACGCTGACAAGCAACCGAACGTTGCCCGACGCCTTCTTCGTCCAGGATCAGTGGACGAGGTCGCGACTGACGGTGCAAGGCGGCCTGCGCTACGAGCACGTGCACAGCTATTTCCCGGAGGGCGAGAACGGCGTCATCGAGGCGCATCGTTTCGGGCCCGCGTTCATCTTCCCGAAAACCACCGGTGTGCGCGGCTACAACGACATCACGCCCCGGATGGGCGCGTCCTACGACCTGTTCGGCAACGGCAAGACGGCGCTGAAAGTCAGCATGAGCAAGTACCTGCAGGCGGCATTCAATGGTGACGCGTACACGATCAACAACCCCGCGGTCACGCTCCAGCAGACGACCAGCCGTGGATGGACCGATTCCAATCAGAACTTCGTCGCCGAATGCGATTTCATGAATCCCGCCGCCAATGGTGAATGCCAGGCGTGGACCAACTTGAACTGGGGACAGCAGGGCCAGACGACGGCGGTCAATCCCGACGTGCAGGAAGGCTGGGGCAAACGCAACTGGGACTGGCAGTTCAGCGCCGGCATTCAGCACGAGCTGATTCCACGCGTGTCGCTCGATGTGAGCTACAGCCGCCGGTCGTGGGGCAACTTCTTCGTCACCCACAATCGCGCGCTGACAGCGAACGACTATGACGAGGTCACGCTGACGGCGCCCAGCGATCCTCGTCTGCCGGGTGGCGGCGGCTATCCGGTGACTTTCCTCGCACGCAACAACAACTCCCTGCTGGGCGCGACCGATCCGTATTACACGTCGACGGCGGATTTCGGCGACCAGACGAACTACTGGCAAGGTGTGGACGTGTCCGTGAATGCGCGGATGAACAACGGCCTGACCTTCCAGGGAGGCACCAGCAGCGGACGAGGCTACAGCGACACGTGCGACGTACTCGTCGGACGCTACGGCAGGCCGATGACGCCGAGTACCGCAACCGTCGCAGCAGCCGGCGTGATCGACGGGCAACCGGCGTGCAGCGCCGGCGAGCCGTGGCTCACCACCGTCCGCGGCCTCGCGTCGTACACCATCCCCAAGGTTGATGTGCTCGTCAGCGCGATCTTCCGCTCGCAGGCCAACGTCCAGCCGGGCGCCGACGTCGGGACCAACGGCGCCTCCCGATCGGCGAATTTCGTGATGACGGCAGCACAATTCCTGACTGCCACCGGGCGGCCACTGCGCACCGGGGTCACCAGCGAAACCGTCAACATCCTGATGCCGGGAGAGATCTACGGTGATCGGGTGAACAACCTCGACATGCGCGTCGCGAAGGTCCTGCGTTTTGGCGGCACGCGCGCGAACGTCGGCGTCGACTTCTACAACCTCACGAACGGGAACACAGGCACAACGTTCGAAGCGGCCTACGATCCGGCCACGATGGGCGGGCGGTGGTTGCGGCCGACGGCAGTGCTGCAGCCACGGTTTGTACGGTTCAACGTGCAATTCGATTTCTAGATGTCGTGTCCGGCTTTAGCCGGACACGACACGAAACGCCACTCGAATCGCATCTCGTTCTTCACGCCGATCCCAGGTATCTGGGATCGGCGATGCCGTAATCCGATATCCGCACTGGGAAGGACGCCTCGACCGGTACGGAGGTTGTCCGCCAATACGCAAATCAGACGAGCCCTCGAAATATTCGGGGAATAGTTGCGAGTGCGCGGCGATACAGGACTGTATGCGTCCCTCATATCGTTCGCTGGCGTTCATCGGCTATGTCCTTACGTTTCATCTCGCGTGGGCATGTTGGCCGTACTTCGTCTACCCCAGGGTCGTGGCGATTGGCGAGACGACTCTGGCATATGCGCTCGTCAACATCGGGATCCGGCTTCTGGTCTGGGTGCTGCCCGTCTGGCTGTACGTGCGCCTCGTGGACGGACTTGATCCGTTGATTTATTTGAAGTTGCGATACCGCGTACGACGAGGTGTTGTCATCGCGCTCGTGCTTGCCACGATGAATCTGGCCGGATCGATCCTGCGATTTGGCATGCCACATCCAGACATGCACAGGGTGACTTGGAACAGCCTGCTGGGGACGTCGTTCCTGGTTGGCTTCATCGAGGAGATTCCGTACCGCGGATTCATCTTGCAGAAGCTCGCCGAACGCATGAATTTCTGGGTGGCGAATCTGATCACATCGCTGCTGTTTCTCTCGATTCACGTGCCGGGCTGGCTGACACTCCACTTGTTGCGCGCAGAGACGATGGCAACGGTCTTCGTCATCGGCTTCGTGATGGGAATCGCCTTCAGGTACGCCGACTCGCTATGGACGCCGATCATCGTTCACAGCACGAACGATTTTTCGTCGTTCGTGCTGTTTCAGGTGTGAGTCATCAACGGCGCGTGTCTTCAACAGACGATTTCGCACACTTCATGTGGGAGGTCCTACTGGATTTCAGCTCGGGAGAATGTTCACGTTCTGCCGGAAGAAATTATCGGGGTCGTACTTCGTTTTGAGTGCTCGTAATTGCGCCAGGTTCGTTCCATACACTACCGCCGCGGCGTTGAACACTTCGTCTTCGAGGTAGTTCAGGTAACGCGTCGGCGCCAGATACGGCGTGAGCGATGCGTACGTGTCGCGAGCCCACTTCATTCCCCGCTCTGTCGCGTTCGGATCCGTCCACTGCGAGGCGATGACGACGTTGAAGCCGCTGACCCTCAATGTGCACGCCGTGGCCGTCACCGGTACACGACTGACTGCGCCGTGGACGTGCTCGACAATGATGGCGCTCATCGGTGACGGACGTGCCTCAAATGCGTCGATCAGCGTGCGAATGGCACCGTCGCCGAGGTCGGTCAGGAACTGCGCTTTCCAGTAATTGAGCGCACCCTTCGGGAATGCAGGATCGATCATGCCGTTGAGCGTCGTGTACGGGATAGGTCCCATCACATCCATCACCGGTGGGCCAAAGGCCTTCAGGGGCCGGAAGGCGGCCTCACCGTGCTCGAGCGGGCCACAGTGGCTGCCAACAATGCCTGCCACCCTGGTCGCACCATCTGGCGCCGTCTGTAGCGCGGCTAACAGCGTGGCTTCGTCAGGCAGCGAAGCGCAGGTGTCACGGAAGAACCGGAGTACGTCGCCCGCTCGTTGCACGGGATGAGCCACAACACCGCCGGTGATCGTCGGGCCGACCGGGTGGAGTGCGTACTCGAGCGACGCGGCGATGCCGAAGTTACCGCCGCCGCCGCGAATGGCCCAGAAGAGATCGGGATTTTCATCAGCGCTCGCGCGCACCACGCGGCCGTCGGCCATCACCAGGTCGGCGGACCTGAGGTTGTCGAGGGCAAGGCCGTACTTCGACATCAGCCAACCAAGTCCTCCGCCGAGCGTGAGGCCCGCGATCCCTGTGCTGCCGACGACGCCGCCGGTCGTGGCCAGTCCGTGCAGCTGTGTCTCGCGGTTGAACTCTTTCCACAGTACACCGCCCTCAGCGCGCACGTGTCGAGCACGCGGGTCGACGTGAATGCCTTTCATCGGCGACAGATCGATCATCAAGCCGTCGTCGATGGTTGCCCGGCCCGCGACATTGTGACCTCCGCCTCGTACCGACACTTCGAGGCCGTTCGCACGGGCCAATCGCACCGCGTCAACGATGTCGGCGACGCCGTGACAGCGGGCCACGAGCGCCGGATGCCTGTCGATCAGACCGTTATGCACTCGACGGACCTCGTCGTAGCCCGGATCGTCCGGCCGCAGCAGTTGCCCTGTGAACGATGGAGCAGCAAGCGTAAGGGCTTCAGCGATCGATGTCATGAGTAACTCCCTCAACGAACGACCACGGTGCCGACCATTCCCGGGTGAATCGCGCAGTGATACTGAAACGTGCCGGCACTCTGGAACGCAAACGAGAATCGACCGCCGGGTGCGATGTTTCCCGAGTTCCACCCCGCCGCATCCGACGTCGAGGTGTGAGTCGTGGCATCCGCGTTGAGCCACGTCACGGTCGTGCCTGGGGCAATGTTCAACTCGGCCGGCACATAGGCGCGATTCCCGAGAGATGACGCACCGACCGGAATCGTCACGGACGATGATGGCGGCGCAGGAGTTTGCGGCGGCGGAGCCGAAGGCGCTGGTGAGGGTGAATCAGGAGATGACGAGGAGTTGTCCCCGCAGGCAACCGCAAACACCAGAGTTGCAGAGATGAGAGCAAGACGCATTGACAACATCAGAGGATCCTCCAAGCCGGAATTGTGTAAAGCCGCGTTACACCATCCCTAAATCTCGCGGCGTGCCGGAATATTCCGGACGCTTCGCATGTTTGCGTCCTCGTGAACCACGAGAACCCAATCCGCGTCCTGGCGATTTCCGGCAGCCTTCGACGAACATCCTCGAACAGTGCGCTTGTCAGAGCTGTCGCTCGGCTCGCGCCCAAATCAGTGAAAGTGTTCATTTACTCGGAATTGGCGTCTGTTCCGCCGTTCAATCCGGACCTCGACGGAGAGACGGCCCCCGACGCGGTGACCCGATTCCGGCTTGCGCTACAGGCGTGCGATGCAATCGTGATATCGAGCCCCGAGTACGCCCACGGAGTGCCCGGTGTTCTGAAGAATGCGCTGGACTGGGTGGTCGCCAGCGGTGAGCTGATCGAGATGCCGGTCGCTCTGATCAACACGTCCGAGCGTGCAGTTCATGCGTGGGAGTCGCTGGCCGAAACGCTGGGCGTGATGTCGGCGCACGTGCTGCTCGATGCGTCGATCACCGTCCCGCTCGGCGGCAGAACGCTCGATGCGGACGGGATCGTTGCGGATGCAGCGATTGCCACAGCATTGAGGCGTGCGATCGACGTGCTCGCGGCCGAGGCACGTGAGGGACGGGCGGCCTAAACCGCGCGCTACGAGGCCTCAGAACGCCACGGGCGCGCGGCTGTTCGAAACAGTGTCGATGTCGTCCATCAACGAGTCGATAGAGGCACTGCGCCCGGCCGCATAGGCGAGCGCCCAGCGATCCGGTCCGAGGCGTGCCCGCGCCTCCCGCTCCGGTTGCTGCTGAAGGTCCTGCACGGATTTGTCGACGACCGTGACGCCGGTGCGCTCAGTCACGGCATCCCGGGCGCCCAGGAGGCGCGCCGCCCATGCCTCGTCACGCTTCAGTACCGCCGCGGCAGTGAGAGGGACGAGCGCGTATACGAACGCAAACTTGTCATGAAGCTCGCGGATTCGCGAGAGGCTCTCACGTACCAACGCGATCGCCTCATCGGGATTTCCGCGCCGCACGGCCAGGACTGCGCGAGCATACAGGGCCCAGGTCAGGAACCACGGACCGGCCTGTCTGAGCACGGATGTGGCCTCATCGAGCAGGCGTTCCGCTTGAGCGGTGTCGCCGGTCGCAAGAGCGAGCACCGCCATTCCACTCAACGCATTCCCGGTGCCCGACGGAATCGCAAGCGCCCGGAACCGTTCGATGCTTCGGGCAAATCGCTCGCGGGCGATGGTGACGTTCCCGAGCGCGTGCTCGACGTGCCCGGAAAGATGTTCTGCCTGCGCGGCCGTCTCCGTGTCGCCAGCGTCGTGTGCCAGCGCCAGGGCGCGGTCGACCCCAGTGCGCGCGCGCTCGAGTCCTCCCTGCGTCCACCACATCCCGGCCGCTCCGAGGAGCGCTCTCGATTCGGCCGTCGCTGGAAGAGACGGCACGTTCAGAATCTGCTCATACCATCTGAGGCCTTCGGTCGCATGCCCACGGATCAACCAGAAGTACTTCAGCCCCCAGGCGATGTCGGTCGCTTCGACGGAGCGGCCGCGCTCAATGAGCCACGCAAGCGCACCGCGGTAACTCTCGAGATCATCACGCACGCGATCGAGCCATTCACCCTGCGCCGGGCCTATCAGCCCCTTCGCCGCACCGGCCGCTTCCGCGAGGCAATATCGCGCGAGCCCTTCCAGGGCGTCGTCGCGTTCACCCGCTGCAGTGAGCTCGTTCGCGGCGAACGCCCGCACCGTTTCGAGCATTTCGTACAGCGGACGTGTAGCCACAGCGGTCTCGGCGCGCAGAAGAAGACTCCGGTCGATCAAGCTTGCTGCACCGCGAACCACGTCGTCGATCCTGGCCGACCCTTCCCTACCGGCGAGGACAGCGACGGCAGCTTCAATCGGAAAACGACCCGGGAGCGCGCCCAGACGCCGGAACACGCGCTGCTCGTTCGATGACAGCAGTTGATAGCTCCAGGCGACCGTCGCGTTCATCGTTTGCTGGCGTTCCGGAAGATCGCGAGGTCCCACGCTCGAGAGCAGGACAACGTCTGTCAATCGCCGGAGGAGATCCTCGATCGTCAACACTTTGATCCAGGGCGCTGCAAGCTCGAGCGCCAGCGGCAGGGCATCGAGCCGACGACAGATTGCCGTGACGATGGGGCCGTTGGCGCGCGTGAGGCGGAAATCAGGTTTCACGTCCCGAACACGTTCCACGAACAAGCGCACCGCTGGAGACCGCGCGAGGTCGCCAGGCGAAGTCACCGTGTCATCAACATCCAGCGCAAGCGGTCCTACGGGGTACTCACGCTCTCCTCGCACATGAAGCGACGCGCGGCTGGTCACCAGCACTCGGAGCGCACCAACCGACGCCAGGAGATCCGCAACCAGCGGAGCCGCATCCAGCACCTGCTCGAAATTGTCGAGCACGAGCAGAGTCGCGCGACCGTCGCACGAGGCCTGCAGGCGCGCCGGCAGATTGTGCGCAGTCACGTCCGGCAGCCCGAACGCTTCGGCAACCGCCAACGCCACGAACGCAGGATTGCGAATGACGGCCAGCGGGACGAACACGACACGCGCGGCGTTCTCTGTCCCGATCACGCGTGCGATCTCCATCGCGAGACGAGTCTTACCAGCCCCTCCAGGACCGGTGAGCGTGATGAGGCGTACCGCGGAATCAGCGAGCCATTGACGCAACGTCTGCACATCAGCGTCCCGGCCGAGAAGCGGGGTCAGAGGTAGCGGCAGCGCGACGCCGCTCAATTCATCGGTCGCATCATGGTGAGGTGGCCTCGCGCGTTCGAGGAGGGCATCGCGAGTCTCGGCGGTCAGGTCGAGCGCCGCGGACAGCGCACGAACAGTATCGAGGTGAGGTCTTCGCCGTTCGCCGCGCTCCAGCGCGCTCACGGCATGCACCGACAGACCGGAGATCGTCGCGAGCTCTTCCTGAGTAAAGCCTGCACCCTCGCGAAGCGCTTTGAGCTGCGCGCCAAATGACCGCTGAGTGCCAAGTTTCACGGCCCCTACATCTTACTGCCACCGTACGGGCGCTGTGCGGGTCCTGTGCGACTGCTGTGGGTGGTCGCCGGTCGGCCGTCATTCCACACTGGCCGCAAAGCTGACGACATCAGAAGCGACGTCGTGTTCTCGAACATCCGATTACGCGACACCGGTTTCCACTTCCGCCACCCGACGCTCGAGCACGGGCTCCAGCAAGTTTTCGGAGCATTCCATGAGTACTGAATTGTGCGGCCTCGCGACGACGCCGACCGTCGAGCAAAATTTTGATGAAGTTGTCCTGCCCCACCTCGGTGCTGCACATCGGCTGGCGCGCTGGCTCATGCGGAACGAGCACGACGCCGAGGACGTTGTGCAGGACGCATCGCTGCGCGCGTTCCGGTACTTCCGGACATTCACGGGGGGAGATGGCCGTGCCTGGTTCCTCCGCATCGTGCGCAATACCTGCTCCGGCTGGCGCGGCCACCGGATCGACGCGCTAACCGATGCGTTCGATGAAGAGCAGCACCACGCTGTGCGGCCAGAGTTCGATCCCGAAATGTTGCTGCTTCAGAGCGACGACGCAACGTTGATCGCTCGCGCGATGCGCACGTTGCCGGAGCGGTTTCAACACCTGCTCGTGCTGCGTGAGATGCAAGGTCTGTCCTACCGAGAACTGGCGGAGGTGATGGAGATCCCGATCGGAACTGTGATGTCGAGGCTCGCGCGCGCGCGAGAAGCGCTCCGTGACGCGCTGGACGGCGCGCTGAGACGTTAGCGCAGGGTCAGGGGCAACGCCGGTCGCAGCGATGAATGCCGTACCCATTGCGCGCCGTGAGCGAGGCTCACCGGAATTCGCGGCGTCTCCGAGATTAGCAGGTGGACGCGGCTGCCTGTTTCGCAGCGCATTCTCTGAAGCGTGGCCGGCGCGGGCGAGCACTGCGCTGAGCAGCATGTACAAGAACCACGCGCCGACACAGGAGATCGCCATCGCGAGGGGCGCCGACAGCAGATCGCGTCCGAGCACCGCGAGCCAGAGGCGTGTCACCCATCGCCAGAACCAAACACCCCCTCGTTCACACTCCTCCACTAAATGCCCGACGAAGGAACGAGCGCGCTCGACCGAGCCAACCAGCGACAACAGCGTTTCGGCGACATCCGCCTTACGCAGGCGCACCTCCGGGCAGAACGAGCCCCTTCATCAGGCGCTGATACGCACGCTGCGCGCGGGCGACCGCGTGCACACCACGGGAACTGACGGTGAAATAGCGTTTGGCGCGTCCGCCCCGTTCGGGCGTCGGGTCACCATATGTCGATGCCACGAGCCCTTTCTCCTCGAGCCGATCGAGCGTCGTGTACAGCGCCCCCGGCGCCGGTTCACGGTCAGTGCACTCGGCGATCTCACGCCGTATCGTGACGCCGTAGGCGTCGTCGCCACAGCGAAGGATCGCGAGCAGGACGACCTGCTCGAACTCACCGAGAATGGGCGTGGCAGCCATTTAAACTACATTGTAGTTTCATGGCCTGCCACGCTGTCAATGGAATGCTTAGAACGACAAGGTCGCGTTGAACCGCGCCAGCCGCGGGTTCAGAATGGCTGTTGGATTTAGCCACGTCGTCCCGTTGTTCGAGTACAAGAACGTCTGTTCGTAAGTCGTAATGGTGTTCGAGTTGAACAGGTTGTAGAGGTCGAACCCGACGTCGAGCCGCCGGCCGCCGAATCGCATGATCTTGGCGAGCCGGATGTCCACTTCGGTGCGTCGTTCGAGTGGATACAGCTCGCTCGGCGCCAGTAGATTGACCGTCGTGGTCTGGGCAGCCGATGCGCCAGCCGGCAGGCGACCGAGCAACGTTTGCACGACCGTATTCGGAATCTGGTAGTTGCCATTGAGCGACGTGCCGTTGCTGGCGTTCTCGCTCGCCGTGGTTCGCGTCGATCGAATCGTCGTACTGGCGAGGACGTCGATCTTCGGGATGGAGTACGACGCCAGTCCGCGGACGGCGGTGAGCCAGGGTTCGGTCACGTCGCAGCCATCGAGGCGCTGCGCAGTCGTACCAGAAATCGAGAACTGCGGACGCGCTTCCCACAGAGCGCAGGTGTTTCGCACGCCGCGACCGGTCGACGTACCCATCTGCACCGTCAACCTGTTGGCGAAACGGGCCGTCGCGTTCATGTCCACGCCGTGCCAGTATGCGGTGCGAGTCTCACCGGCAACGGTCTCTTCCTTCGTCTGGAAGTTTCGCGAGCCGCGCGCCGATGCCGCGGGCGTAATCGCCACGAACGAGGCCGTCGCACCGGCATTCGCCAGTTCGGGATGGTTCGGCACGGGAACCGTCCAGACGTCGTAGTCGTTCGCACCGACGAGCTCGTTGTAGGTGACGTTGAAGTTGCCCCAATGGCGACGGTTGTAGCCGGCGTCTACCGAGATGCCGGGTCGCACCTCGTGCTGAATCGACGCGCCGTAGCGCCAGTTGTACGGCCGCACGCCCCAGCCGCTCAAAAGCGCCGGATCCACTCTGGTCGTATTCGGATCGGTATTGCCGAAGTTCAGGTTTGCGCCGGTGAGCGTACCGCAGACGTCGCCGCCAGTCGTGCTGGTGTCCTGCGCGGCTGGACTCAGCAGGTTGCAATCGACGGCGAAATTGCCGTTCGAGTCGGTCCACGCACGGTTGGTGACCGTCCGGACGAAGTTTCCGGCCGGGCTCTGCGAGGAGTAGACACCGTCGGCAGTCGCTGCTGACAGGTAGCGGCCGACGCTTGCTTTCAACGCGGTCTTGCCGTTGCCTAAGAGATCGTATGCGAGACCGAAGCGCGGGCTGAGATCGTGGTAGCCGGTCACGCTGTCGGCGCGCGGAAACCGGATGGGCGTCGATGTGAAGCGGCTCGTCTGATCCGTGCCGTTGCCCTCGGCCGGTGCCCAGCTATACACGTAGTCGTATCGCAGCGCACCTTGCAGTGTCATTCTGCCGCGCGTCCATTGATCCTGCAGGAAGACCGAATGCGCAATCGCTCGATTGGCGTTCTCGAAATCTTCCGTGATCGTGTAGTTCACGCCGGTCGGACACAGACGCGTGCCACTCTGGATCACGCATGATGCGGTGGCTGGCGCGGTGGAATTGAACGTGTAGCGCATCAGGCTTGGATTGGTGTAGTTCACCCAGTCGTACTTCATCTCCGTGCCGGTATATCCCAGCTTCGCGCTGTGGCCGCCGGTCACATAGGACCACGACGCGCGCCAGTTCCACGACACGGTGTCGTACACGCCCCACCCGTACGGGGCGCGATACGAGCTGTTGGCACGACCGTAAATATTCGAGGTTTCCTGCACGCCGATGAATCCCATCGGCGCATCGGGAGGCATATGGCCCGAGCCGATGATGCCGTACCAGAAGCGCGAGACGGCCGCATCCAGAAGGTGACTGCTCGACACCGGCGCCGTCCAGGTGGCCTGTGTCAGGCTGACCGGGCCATCCTGGTACCCCGGGCCCGCCTCCGGGGCAATCGTCTCCGCACCGAACGGCGATCCAATCCAGTCGTCGCCACGCACACGGCAGCCGTCGGCATTCGTCGTCAGCGTCGATCCGAGACAGCGATACTGCGGCTGATACGAGAACGTGACCCGATTCTTCGGCGTCACCTGTCCCGTCAATCGCATAGACACATCGAACTTCGATTCAGTGAAACGAGTCTCGACGCCGGGCGTCGGGGCGTAACCCCACCTCGTCTCATCACCCAGGTTGAGATTCGGCGCCATGCCAGCCGCGACGACCTGCGCAATCCCAATCGTCCTGACGTTGCCGAAGAACCAGAACCGATCCTGGACGATCGGGCCACCGAGCGCGCCGCTGCTGTCCCAGTTTTTGCGGACGGTGGGTGGGTTCGGAATCCCCTGCGACCGGAGCGTGTCGCTCAGCGTGTTGACCTCGAGCAGCGCGAGG
>DAINQP010000004.1:0-65917 GCA_036742665.1 Vicinamibacterales bacterium
TGTTAAATCCGTGTTACAGGGTCCGCTCCGCCTTTGCCTTTGCCGAGACAAGCTTTATATGCTGCTTGCGCCGGGGTGGAGTGCTGACAACGGCCGGCTGGGATATGGTCGCTGATTCGAGACGAACCGGCTTCCCGAGCAGTTTTTCGAACGGCTGAAGATGCCGGTTCGTCGCCCAGACCTCGAGTTCCGCATCCGTCGCCGTGTGCACAAGCAGCAGCACGTCGTCGCCACGATCGCGCAACTCGAGGCCCGTGATCGCTTGTGCATGGCTGCGGTCAAGACTCTCCGCCACACGCAGGATCGACGACAGCGTACGCACGGTCCTGCGCAGTGACGAGGAGAGGCTGGCGTATTCATCATGTGAACGCTTTGGCGTTCCGCGCCGGTGGTATCGCGCCACCAGCGCGATCACTTCAATCTCATCTGGATGAAAGCCGCGGAGATCGCCGTTCTTGATCAGGTAGTACGAGTGACGATTGTGACGCGCGTAGCTGATCAGTCCGCCGATGTCGTGGAGCAGCGCGGCATATTCGAGCCATTCGCGTTCACGATCCGTCAGCCCGTGCACGGCCCGGCTTTGGTCAAAGAGGGCGAGAGCCAGGCGAATCACCTGCTGAGAATGCTCGGCGTAGTAGTTGCAACGTTCGGCTAATTCGACGGCGCTGCGGCGGCGGACATCAGGGATCTTGTCCACCTGAGCGATCTGCCGACGGTTGCGGCGGATGTAGTCGAGGACGAGCCCTTCTCGCAGCGCCAGGTCGCAGAGCGTCAGTTCCTCTGCGCCGAGACGACGAAGGATGGTGTCGAGCAGAACGGCACCGGCGACGACGAGATCGGCGCGACGCGGATCGAGGCCTGGCACGGTCAGACGCTGTGCGGGATTGAGCGCAACGATCTCCTTGCGCAAGCGGCGGATCTGCTTCGCCGAGACGCGCAGGTTGCGGAGTTCGGCGGGCGTCGTGCCGCGGGCGGCCGTCGTCGCCACTGCGCCCAGGCTGAGGATCGTACCGGAGGTGCCGATCACGCGATCGAAGCCGATTGCCGTGATCTGGTCGCAGTGACGGCCGATCTCCGAGAGGATGTGTTTGGTGAGCTTGCGCTCGTCGCGGCCCGAGAGAGGATCACTTTGGACGAAGCGTTCGGTGAGCCGGATCACGCCAATCTTGAAGCTGCGCGCGGCCTGAATGGCCGTCGCGTTCCCCAACGTGATTTCGGTGCTGCCGCCGCCGACGTCGATGACCACCGCCCGCCCGTTCCCGACGTCCACGCCATACACCGCCGCCTGATGGATCAATCGAGCTTCTTCGGTTCCCGTGATGACACGGGGCCGGATGCCCGTTTCGCGCTCGATGCGCGCCAGGAACTCTCCGCCATTGCGCGCTTCGCGCGTCGCACTGGTAGCGGCGGCGAGAATTTCATCGACGCGATGCGATTCGGCGAGCCGCTTGAACTTGGAGAGCGCTTGCAGCGCCGCATTCATCGCCTCGGTGGTCAGCGCCTTACCGTCAAGGCCCCCGGCGCCGAGCCGCACCATCACTTTCTCGCGATCGATGACCTCGAACGAGAGATCCGAGCGCACTCTCACGACGATCATGTGGACGGAGTTGGTACCGATGTCGATGGCGGCAATGCGCATGGTGTGAGTCCGACTTATAGTAGGTCGAGTTGCGTGAGTCCGTCATGAAGCGCACGAATCCCTCAGAGTTGATCATCCGCCAGCGTGTGGCCGCGCTGAGCCGGACGCTTCCGGGGGCGCGGAAGGGTAACGTGCAAGCGGTCCATCAGGCGCGCGTGGCGACGCGACGCATCCGTGAGGCCCTGCCGTTGGTGGCCCGTGGCCGAACTGGCAAATCGCTCAAAAAATCGGTGCGAAGGTTGACCCGCGCGCTGGGCCCGGTGCGCGAACTCGATGTCGCGCTGATGAACCTCGACCAGCTCCGCAACGCCGGCGACGTCTCCGAAGCGGCCATTGCCCGTCTGCGCGAGATGATCACTGAGGAACGGCAGCGTCTTGGCGCGGAAATGGTGCGTCTCATCTCGCACTATAACCTTCCCAAATTTCAAAAGAAGGCCGTTGACGCGGCGGCTCGCGGTCCCGAGCCGAGCGGCACGCGCGACCCGCGCCGTATCGCCGCCGCCTTCAGTCGGGCGGCGCGCCGCGCCGAAGGACTACGCGCCGCGATGGAGAATGCCGCCGGCATCTATCTACCCGACCGCCTCCATCAAGTGCGGATTGCGGTGAAGAAGATGCGCTACGCGCTCGAGATCGCGCAGGATCTCAGCGGATCGCGCGCCATCGCGCGCATCAGGACGATGAAGCGCGTGCAGGATCTCCTCGGACGGATGCACGATCTCGAGATGCTCATCGCTCGCACGAGAGCCATTCAGGGCCACGCCGGCGCGCCGAGTTTGGACCTCTCGGCCGACCTCGATCGGCTGGTGCGGCGGTTGGAGAACGAGTGCCGGCGGTTACACGCGCGTTACATGAACGAGAGGCAGGCGTTACTCCGAATCTGCGATTATGTCAGCGCGCGCGAGGCACGCATCGGCAACGCTTCGGCAGCGTAACGTTCTGATCCGCATTTCAACATCAGGCCTTCATGCCGCCATCTGAGATTTATCTTGTGCGCCACGCCATCGCTGCCGAGCGCGGCGATGACTGGCCTGACGACGCCAAACGACCGCTGACGGAACAGGGCATCAGCAAATTCAAGGAAGCCGTTGGCGGGCTGAAAGCACTCGACGGCATCATCGAGGAGATCTTCACGAGCCCGCTGGTCCGCGCCCGCCAGACCGCCGATCTGCTCGCTGCCGGTGTCCGGGGCCGTCCCACGGTGAAGCTGCTCGATGCGCTCGCACCTGGTCATCCGCCCGCCACGGTGATGGCACAGCTCGCGAAATCTTCGAAACGGCGCTGCATCGCTCTGGTCGGGCACGAACCGGATCTCGGCGAGCTTGCCGCGCACTTGATTGGCGCTCGGCGGGCGCTGCCGTTCAAGAAAGGCGGCATCTGCCGGATCGACCTGGCCAGCCTCTCGACCAAAGCGGCCGGCACCCTCGTTTGGTTCGTGACGCCGAAGATTCTGCGTAAACTCGCTTCGTGAGTGAGCGGGTCGCCGTCATCATCAACCCAATCTCCGGCGCAGGGCGCCGGCCTGATGTAGCTCGACAGCGTGCCGAGCTCGCCGCCGCGTTTCTGCACCGACGCGGAGTGGACGGGGAAGTGTTCGTCACCGAGCGCGGCGGACACGCGCGAGAGCTCGCCTTCTCGGCACTCGGCCGTGGCGGCTCGCTCTGTATCGCGTGGGGCGGCGACGGCACTATCAACGAAATCGCGTCCACACTCGCGTTCACCGGTGCATCACTCGGGATCATCCCGAGCGGATCCGGCAACGGGTTCTCGCGTGAGCTGAACATTCCGTTCGATGCGCATGCGGCATTCGAGATCGCGCTCGGCGGACACGACCGAGTGATCGATGCTGGAGAGATCGAGGGCCGGCTCTTCTTCAATCTCGCCGGCGTCGGTCTCGACGCGCGGATCGCGCACCAGTTCGCGGCGACCGGTCTCGTCCGCCGCGGCTTCCGACGCTACCTCGAGATTGCGAGCAACGAGATCTTCACACGCGCGAAGCACGAGTACGCGATCACGGTGGATGGCAATTTGCGAAGATCGCACGTGCTGCTCGTCGCGATCGCCAATGGACGTCAGTACGGCAACGGCGCGCTCATCGCGCCGGCAGCACGAATCGACGACGGCAAGCTCGATGTGGTGATCGTGGACGACCGTTCACCGTGGGCCGTGATCCGGCATGCGCCGAAACTCTTTCGCGGCCGGCTAGCTGACGTGCCTGGCGTGACGATGTCGTCGGCGAACCGCATCGACATCACCGCGAATGAGCCGCTGATTTACCACGTCGATGGCGAGCCCTGTGCCGGGGGCCTGACGGTATCCGCCCGCATCAGACCAGCTGCACTCCGCGTTCGGGTAAGCAGCCTATGTGCCTGAATCGCATCGATTAGCACGGTCACAGAAGATTTACACAACGTTTACAGGCGAGACGTTCATGCGGAGGTATAGATCGTTCTATCTCCATGTACAAACGAACTTTCCGGAAGGCGGATCAGACACATCGCTTCGTTATCACCAACACCGATGGCTTCGGATGGGAGGTCCGCGAAGAGGAGGACAGCCAGGTGATTTCGAGAGTGCGCTATACCGACTGGCATCGCGTCGAGCGCGCCCGAATGAACTTCGCGGCACACGCGATCAATCTTGAAATGTCGGGTTGGAAAGAATCCTGAAGATGTGGCGCGCACGCATTCGCGTGCGCGCTCTGGTTACTCCACGAACCGGTAGCCTAAACCCACCACCGTCTCGATTTGACGGCCTGCGTTCCCGAGCTTGGCGCGCAAGCGGCCGACGTGCACGTCCACTGATCGGGTTTCGACCAGCCGATCGTAGCCCCACACGCGTTCGAGCAGACGGTCTCGCGACAGCACGCGATTTTTGTTTTCTACGAGGTAACGCAGCAGCTCGAATTCCCGCCGCGTCAGTCGCACGGGTTCGTTATCGACACTGACGGCCACCGCATCGAAATCGGCGACCAGATGCTTGCCGCGATAGACGAACGCCTCGGTCGTCGAGTGGCCATTCCCCGGTCCCACGTCACCACGGCGCAACACCGCACGCACCCGTGCGGCGAGCTCCCGCAGACTGAACGGCTTGGTGATGTAGTCGTCGGCGCCGACGTCGAGTCCGATCACGCGATCGCTTTCGCTGCTACGCGCCGTCAGCATGATGATCGGCACGCGTGCCGTACTCGCGCGGGCGCGAAGGATCCGGCAGACCTCGAGTCCGCTCAGCACCGGAAGATTGAGATCGAGCACGATCAGATCCGGCGTGCGCTCGTTGACCGCCTTCAGCGCCTCGTCGCCGGTTCCGACAATATCGACATCGATATCGCCGCCTCTTTCGAGGCTGTGCTTGATCAGCCCGGCAATGTCCTGCTCGTCATCGACGACCAGTACTTGCGTGCGCGCAGTGGCGCCGACGCGCTTCATGCCCGGGTCGTTGATGCGTGTCGTATCCGAGATGTGTGGCACCCGTACTCCGTGTTCATGGGAGGTTGACCTGTGTACGGTAGAAAACAGGGATTTCTGCGCCGTGACGCGGGAGTTAAATCTGGGTTACGGACCCGCCTATGCTTCGATCGGCAGCAGAACTCAAGCCCGGCCGGGTTTGGTAGTATCCACGGGTGACCACCAACCTCCAGGATGAGACCTCACCGCCAGCAGTCAGCGCCGAGGCGGCCCAGCGCTGGCTCCCGGCGCTCTTGCTGCTGTTTGTCGGATCGGGCTGCGCCGCCCTCATATACGAAGTCGTCTGGTTTCAGCTCCTCCAACTCTCTATTGGATCGTCAGCGGTTTCTCTCGGCGTGCTGCTGGGAATTTACATGGGCGGCATGTGCCTCGGCAGCCTGCTGCTGCCGAAGTATCTGAACCGCCGGAACCACCCGCTGCGCGTCTACGCCCTGCTCGAGCTCGGCATCGCCGTCTTCGGCATCATCGTCCTCTTCGCCGTGCCAATCGTCGGGCGTATTTACACCAGCATCGCTGGGACGGGGCAGATCTCGCTGGTGCTCCGTGCGATCGTCGCGGCGATCTGTCTGCTTCCGCCGACGCTGCTGATGGGCGCGACGCTGCCGGCCATTGCGCGCTGGGTCGAGACGACGCCGAAAGGCGTGTCGTGGCTGGGGTACTTCTATGGCGGCAATCTCGCCGGCGCCGTGGCCGGCAGTCTGCTGGCCGGCTTCTACCTGCTGCGTGTGTTCGACATGCCGACGGCGACCGGCGTCGCGGTTGCGCTCAACGTCGTGGTCGCGCTGCTCGCGCTGCTGGTTGCGTCTCGCACGCCGCACACGGTGATTACCGCAGCACCCGGCGATACGCAGGTGGCCGCATCATCGACTCTGGAGGTTTCGAGGCTCGTCTACATCGCCATTGCACTGTCGGGCCTCACCGCGCTCGGATCGGAAGTCGTCTGGACGCGCGTGCTCTCGCTCCTGTTCGGCGCCACGACGTACACGTTCTCACTGATCCTGGCGGTGTTCCTCGTCGGCTTGGGTATCGGCAGTAGTCTCGGCTCGTCGATGGCGCGCAACTTGAAGAATCCGCGCATCGCGCTCGGATGGTGTCAGCTCGCGTTATGCGCATGCCTGGCGTGGGCCGCCTATACGACCAGTGCATCGTTGCCGTACTGGCCGATCAATCCGTCGATTTCGACCTCGCTCTCGTACAACTTTCAACTCGATCTGATGCGCGCGATCTGGGTGATGCTGCCCGGCGCGATCCTCTGGGGCGCAAGCTTCCCGCTCGCGCTGGCCGCTGTGGCGACGCCCGGGCAGGACTCGGCTCGTCTCGTCGGCGGTGTCTATGCGGCCAACACGGTGGGCGCGATCATCGGCGCGACGCTCATCAGCCTCGTGCTGGTCGGAACTGTCGGCAGTCAGAAGACGCAGCAGGTGCTCATCGGCATCGCAGCGATGTCGGCGCTGTTGATGCTCATGCCGGCCGTGGGCGAGACGCGGAAACCGCTGACGTCCACGCCTGTCGTCGTGATTGGTATCGCGCTGATCGCAGGTCTGCTGGCGCGTTCAGTACCGCCGATCCCGTGGCTGCTCGTTGCCTACGGCCGCTACTCTGCGACGTGGGTCGGCCAGAACGAGATGGTGTACGTCGGCGAAGGCGTGACGGCGTCGGTCGCCGTCACGCGCACTCCGACCGGCGTCCTCAACTACCACAATGCCGGGAAGGTGCAGGCCTCGAGTGAGCCGCAGGACATGCGGCTGCAGCGCATGCTCGGCCATCTCACGACCCTCGTGCCGAAGAACCCGAACAAGGTACTGGTGATCGGCTGCGGCGCTGGCGTTACAGCCGGCGCGGTCTCGATCGATCCGATGGTGAAGGATCAGACGATTGCCGAGATCGAGCCGCTCGTCCCGCGCGTGGTCTCCACCCATTTCGCTCAGCACAACTTCAACGTCGTGGCGAACCCGAAGGTGAAGGTGCATCTCGACGACGCACGGCATTACCTGCTGACGACGAATGAGAAGTTCGACGCGATTACGTCCGACCCGCTCGACCCATGGGTCAAGGGTGCGGCGACGCTCTACACGCGCGAGTTCTTCGACGTGGTGAAGTCGCATCTGAATCCGGGCGGCGTCGTCACGCTCTTCGTGCAGTTGTACGAGAGCAGCGAGGCGGCGGTGAAGAGCGAGATCGGCACGTTCCTCGAGGCGTTCCCCAACGGCGCCGTGTTCGCGAACACCGTGAATGGCCAGGGCTACGACCTGGTGCTGTTCGGCCAGCTCGAAAACGGCAAGATCAACGTGGACACCGTGCAGGCGCGGTTGTCGGATCCGGCGAATGCCGCGGTCGCGAAGTCACTGGGCGAAGTCGGCATCAATTCCGCGGTCGATCTGTTCGGCACGTATGCAGGCCGCCGCGGTGATATGAAGGCCTGGTTGGGCGACGCGCAGATCAACACCGACCGCAACCTGAAGCTGCAGTATCTGGCCGGCCTGGGGCTCAACCTGTATCAGAGCGACGCGATCTACAAGGCGATGATCCGCGACGCGAAGTATCCACCGGACCTGTTCGAAGGCAGTCCGGAGACGCTCGCAGCGCTGAAGGCGAAGATCGACGCATCGCTGTCTGGTGTGTCGTCCTTCTAAGTCAATTCCCAAATCCAACTACCAACGTCCAACCACGGGATTGGGAATTGGAAGTTTCCCATAGATAATCTTCTGAACAAAGTGTATAGATGCCACGTATGACCTATTTTGACGTGATTTACATGCATAGATCATCATGTGGAACGAGGAGTTGCCGTGCCACGGGGTGAGTCGCCGTTGCAGAGCGAGACGCCTCAGGGCACGCTCGACATGCTCGTCCTTCGGGTCCTGGTCATGGGCCCGGCGCACGGCCACACCATTGCGCACGCCATCGAGCGAGGCTCAGAAGACGTGCTGCAGATCGAGCACGGCTCTTTGTATCCCGCCCTTCACCGCCTGGAAAACCGCGGCTGGATCACGTCGTTCTGGGGCACGTCCGACAACAACCGCAAAGCGAAGTACTACCGGCTGACGCCGACTGGTCGCAAACAACTCGCGGCACAGACAACCCGATGGGAAGAGATCGTTCGCGCCATCGGCAGGATCCTCAAGCCATCAACGGAGTAAGCCAATGAGCTGGCGCCGTTTCTTCCGCAGAGCGTCATCGGATCGCGATCGCGCCGCGGAACTGCGCTCCTACCTGGAGATCGAGACCGAGGAGAACAAGGCCCGCGGGATGTCGCCCGAGGCGGCGCGGCGGGCGGCGCATCTCAAACTCGGGAACACGGTGAGGATTCGCGAGGAGATCTACCGCATGAACACCATCAGCTGGCTCGATACGCTCGGGCGGGATCTGCGGCTGGCGTTGCGCGGCATGCGCCGACGCTCAGGCTTCACGGCGGCCGTCGTTCTCACGCTGGCGCTGGGCATTGGCGCGAACACGGCGATCTTCGGCGTCGTCGATGGCGTGCTGATTAAACCGCTGTCATACCCCAACGCCGGCGAGCTCGTCAGCATCAAGCAGGTTGCTCCAGGTCTCAACGTGAGCGTACTCGGCATGTCGGCGACGCAGTACTTCACGTATCGAGACGAGGGCCGTGTGTTTCAACACATCGGTCTGTATGGTGATGGCGGGCGTACGATTACCGGCGTCGGTGAGCCGGAGCAGGCGCGCGCGCTGTTTGTCACTCACGACGTGCTGGAGGCGTTGGGTGTGCAGCCGCAGCTCGGTCGCATCTTCACACAGGCGGACAGCACACCCGGTGGGGCGCCGTATGCTCCGGTGGTCCTCCTGACTCACGCCTATTGGCAACGGCGATTCGGCGGCGATCGCTCCGTGATCGGCCGACGGTTCATTGCCGACTCGACCCCGGTGGAGGTGATCGGCGTCATGCCGGAAGGGTTCCGGTTCCTCGACATGGAGCCCGCCGCCGAGGTGATCTCGCTGATCACCCTCGATCGCAGCCGCCTGCGGATCGGCGGGTTCGGCTATTCGAGCCTCGCCCGGCTCAAACCGGGCGCGACCGTCGCCGACGCGAACGCCGACATTGCGCGGATGCTGCCGATCTGGCTCGAGGCCTGGCCGACACCGCCCAACACGGCCGGGCCCCAAGAATACGAGAAGTGGAAGATCGCACCGGCAGTGCAGCCGCTGAAGGACGCCGTCGTCGGCGGCGTTGGCGACATGCTGTGGATCCTGATGGCGACGATCGGGATGGTCCTGCTGATCGCCTGCGCCAACGTCGCGAATCTCATGCTGGTGAGATCCGAAAGCCGGCGTCACGAGTTCGCCCTGCGGACGGCGCTCGGCGCCCGGCGAGGAGACATCGTGAGAGAGGTGCTGGTCGAAAGCCTGGCGCTTTCACTCGTCGGCGGCGCTTTGGGCGTGGCACTCGCGTATGCCGGCCTCCAACTGGTCGTCGCGACGGCGCCGACTACGCTGCCGCGAGTCGAGGACATCTCGCTCGATCCCCGCGTGCTCGCATTTGCCATTGTGGTCTCGCTGCTCTCGAGCATGCTGTTCGGCACGCTGCCCGCGCTGAAGCACGCCGCGCAGCATGGCGCGCCAATCGTCGGCGCCGCGCGCGGCGCCAGCACCAGCCGCGGACGGCAGCGCACGCGCAATGCACTGGTCGTCGTGCAGGTAGCGCTGGCTCTGGTCCTGCTCGTCGCATCGGGCCTGATGATCCGCACCTTCGTCGCCCTGCTCGACGTCGAGCCGGGATTTGCGGCCGCTGCGGATGTCCAGACGGCACGAGTGTGGGTGCCTCCCCAGCAGGTGACCGAGGCAGAACGTGTCACGCGGATCCAGCACGAGATTCTCGACAAGGTTGTGGAGCTGCCCGGCGTGAAGGCTGCCGCCTTCGCGAGCGCAGTGCCGATGGAGGGACCACTGCGAGTGTGGCTCAATCCGGTGTTCGTCGAAGGGAAGGACGCTCCCGGGACGACGCCGCCGATGCGTCGAATGAAGGTGGTGTCGCCGGGCTACTTCGCCGCCATCGGCACGCGGATGATCGCCGGACGCGACATCACGTGGAACGACATCTACGGGCGCGCAACCGTGGCGATCGTCTCCGAGAACTTCGCCCGTGAAGTCTGGGGATCGCCGGCCGCGGCGCTGGGCCAGCGGATTCGTGATTCCGCTCCTGCGAGCACCGACCTGTGGCGCGAGATCATCGGCGTCGTCGAGAACGTTCACGAGGATGCGTTGTATCAGTCCGCACCGACGTTCGCGTACTGGCCGGTCATGATGGAGAATTTCGGCGGCAACGGGCTGTTCGTGATGCGCGCCGTCAATCTGGTCATCCGCAGCGACGAAGCCGGCCGCGAGAGCCTTTTGAACGGCGTCCGCAATGCCGTGTCGTCGGTCAACGCGAGCATGCCGGTTTTTCTCGTCCGCACGATGAAGGACCTCTATGACGCGTCGATGGCGCGGACGTCGTTCGCACTGATCATGTTGGCCATTGCTGCGACGATGGCGCTGGCGCTCGGGGTGATCGGCATCTACGGCGTGATCGCGTACGTCGTCGCGCAGCGATCGAGAGAAATCGGCATCCGCCTGGCGCTTGGCGCCGCGCCGACCCAGCTCAAACGGATGTTTGTACGTCAGGGGCTGGTGTTGACTGCGGTTGGCGCCGCAGTGGGCCTGGTGACAGCAATCGCGTTGACGCAATGGATGTCGTCGCTTCTCTTCGGCGTCGAGCGGCTCGATCCACCAACGTACGCGGCAGTGCTGGCAGTGCTGGCGATGGCCGCGGCGATGGCGAGTTATGTGCCGGCGCGCAGGGCGGCCACCGTCGATCCCGTTGAAACGCTCACGGCAGAGTGAAGTGGGTGACGCAGATGACTCGACACATTGTTTGCGGCTTGGTCGTGTTGATGCTCTCACTTGCTGCGCTGCTCGGCAACGGTGCACGTGCACAGGCGCCCGCGGGGTTCGAGCTGACGTTAGTGGATGTGGACGGTACGAAAAAAGTTCTCGGCCAGCTTCCGCCATCCGTCTATGCACCGCGCATTTCACCAGACGGTACGCGAGTGGCGTTCGAGACGCGTGACCTGTCGGGCCCCGACGGACCGCGACTCTGGACCGCGGAACTCTCAAACGTCGCCGGACGAAAGCCGCTGCCACTCGTCGCTGGTGCCATCAACTGGGCACCGATGTGGACACTCGACGGCCAGCGGGTCGTCTTCATCGTCTCCGGCCAGCGTGGTGACGCGGTGTATTGGCGGCGAGCGGACGGCAGCGGCGACGCCGAGCACCTGATCGACACTCGCGCCGCCGAAGGTTGGACGCCAGGTGGGCTCCAACTGCGGTTTCTGACCCTGAAGGAGTCGGGTGGCAATCGCGATTACGGAATCGCCATGCTCGACATGGCTTCACGCAAAGTAACGCCGCTCGTCGATCTGCCGGACTCAGCGCAGCATAGCAGTGCGATGTCGCCAGACGGCAGATGGATGGCGTATGCGTCGAACGAGACTGGTCGCTATGAAGTGTGGATCGAGCCGTTCCCGCACACCGGCGCACGTCATCAGCTGACCCGGGACGGCGGCTCGCATCCGCTGTGGCTGCCCGACGGCCAGTCGATCTACTTCGATCGCGACCATCAGATATTCCGCCTCGCCGTGAACGTGAAGGCCTTGTCTGGGCACATGGAGCCGACGCCGCTGCCAGTCACGGGATTCGCGCAGGCCGAGTACCGTCGACAGTTCGACCTGATGCCCAACGGCCGTCAATTCATTGTGCTTATGCCAAGATAGGCAGTTGGGAGTTACACGATCGTCCCGGGCTTTATCACTCCACCTTTGGCCACCACGACAATGCCGCTGCGGATGTAGTAGCCATCGCCATCGGCGTGCTCGATTCGTTGCTCGTTGACCAGACGTGCGCCGTCGCCGATGCGCGCGTTCTTGTCGATGATCACGCGATCGAGCACGACCTCCTTGCCGATTCCGAGCGCCGGCAGGCCCTCGGGCGGCTCACCATATTCGTAGAAGTCGGCACCCAGCAGCACCGATCGCGAGATTCGCGTGCCTTCCCGAACGGCGCTGCGTACGCCGACGACGGATGTATCGACGTTGCAGCCGGCCAGATAACATCCTTCCGAGATGAGCGAGTCCCGGGCCTGCACGTTCGGAATCAGCGAGCCAGGAAGATGACGCAGGTGCGTGTAGATCGGACGATCCTTGTCCCAGAAGTGAAACGGTGAATCGAGCCGTCCGAGCATCACGTTGTTCTCGTAGAACGACTCGATAGTCCCGACGTCCGCCCAGTACCCGCGATACAGATACGACTTCACCTTGCACTTGCCGATCGCGCCAGGGATTAGCTCACGGCCGAAGTCGTGTCCGGTTTCGCGCTCGAGCATGTTGATCAAGACACGCCGCGAAAAGACGTACACGCCCATCGAGGCCATGAACGGCCGCTCGTCGGAATGTGTGGCGAAGGTGGCTCCCTCGGGAATGCTGCGGCCGATCGCCCGCAGTTGTGGCTCTTTCAGCTTCTCGTCGAAGGCGACGATCGTCCCGTCACGATCGAAGCGGAAGATGCCCATCTGAGTCGCGGTCTCGATGTCCACCGGCTGCGCTGCGATAGTGATGTCGGCTTTCTGCTGACGATGCGCCTCCACCAGTTCTTCGTAATCCATCCGGTACAGATGGTCGCCGGCGAGGATCAAGTCGTACTTCGCGTCGTGCTGAACGAAGTGCCGCGCAGCTTGCCGGACGGCATCAGCTGTCCCCTGATACCAGTTGGGATTGTCGGGCGTCTGCTCGGCGGCAAGGATCTCGACGAAGCCGCCGGAGAACCGATCGAGCCGATACGTGTTCGAGATATGACGATTGAGTGACGCCGAATTGAACTGCGTGAGCACGAAGATGCGGGAGATGTCCGCGTGCAGGCAGCCACTGATCGGAATATCGATGAGGCGATACTTTCCGCCGATCGGCACTGCGGGTTTCGAGCGCGTAGCGGTCAGGGGAAATAGCCGCGCGCCCTGTCCGCCGCCAAGGATGATTGCCATCGTATCGTTCATAAACCTGGAGGGGTTTTAACACAGTCGTGCCGGTGATGTGATCCGCGCGTCACATCGTCGCCCTAATCTTCGGTCGTATGCACGTGGGTATACCACGGCACATGCTAGGAGGGCGCAGGCGTGATGCGAAGGTTGAGCGTCATTGTCTGCGCCCACAATGAGGCAGATTACCTTGCGCCTGTGCCAAGGCCTGGTGGTGGCGCGCGAAACCGGGCGGCGAATGGCGACGGGCGACGTGCTCGTGTACCTGGATGCCGACTGCCACGCGCCGCTGACCTGGCTCGAGCGCGTCAAGCGCCGCTTCCAGCGCGACCCCGATCTCATTGCACTGTCCGGGCCATATCGCTTCTATGACTGGACTGGTGGGGCCGACTGCTCATCCGCGCCTATGACTTCACGCTCGCGCCGGCGACAGCAAGCTCGCGGTCGCCGAAGTTGTGGACCTCTACGGATCGACCGGCAAGTTCGACGTGATCGCGATCACATCAATCCGCGAACGCCATCCTGAAAGAGATCCGTCGTCAGGCTGGGTTGAGCATCGCCTTCATCCCCATCATCGGACGACGCGACGGATTGAGATCGGTACGTGCTACCTCTGGGATCATCGCAATGAGCTCTCCGATCTGGTTGACGTCTGGGAGGCCGGCAATCGCGACGACCTCTTCTCGGTGACCAGCCTCAAGCACTTTCCGTATGTCGTCAACAGCGATTTCCACAAACCGAAGCACCTGTACTCGTGGAAGAACGCTCGTCCGCTGCGAGAAGAACTGGCCGGCGGTGAAGCAGGCACTGCGCGCCAACGTCGACATTGCGCTCACGCTGTTCCGACACGGATCCTGGGCAGCGGCCTCACGTGGCATTGAGGTTAGACCTGCCTCACGTCCTGGCTGACCAGGATCGTGTGCGCGTCGACCTCCGTCGAGGCTACTGTTCAATAGGCGCTTCGTCGGCGTTATACCTGTGACGCTCAAGGAGTGCTTGTGCTGCCACGTTTGGTGTGCTGTCGGGCACGCTTGTCAGAACCCTGCGCGACGCCCCGATCGTGCTGGCATTTGCTCCCGGCTACCACGATCTTCAGCACACGCCATCGTCGGGTGCGTGGGATTACATCAGGGCTGCACAGTTTCGCGTGAGACTGGGTTGTCTCTTTGTGATGATGCCCGACGCCGTGACGCGTCCGCTGATGCAGATCAGACCTTTACGATCTCGCCGCGGCGCAGCTTTCGATACAGCTCCAGTGCGTCTCGAATGATCGTTACGGCTTCCTCTGGGCCCAGCAGGTCCTCGACGACGACCTGCTTGTGCTCGAGTGACTTGTAATCTTCGAAGAACCGCCGCAGCTCGAGGAGCAGGTGTGCAGGCAGTTGCATCTTGTCTGTATAGCCGGCAAACGCCGGGTCGTGCACGCTGACGGCGACGATCTTGTCGTCGATGCCTTTCTCATCGCGCATCCGCATCACGCCAATCGCGCGCGCCTCAACGACCGTCAGCGGATACACCGGCTCCTGGCTCAAGACCAGGGCATCGAGCGGGTCGCCGTCGTCGCAGAACGTGCGGGGAATGAAGCCGTAGTCGGCCGGATAGTGCACCGCGCTGTACAGCACGCGATCGAGCTTCAGCAGCCCGGTCTCTTTATCGAGCTCGTACTTGTTCTTGCTGCCTTTCGGAATTTCGATGACAACCGGAAATGCGTCGCTGACGAGCGCATCGTCAACGTAGCTGTCATGCCACGGGTGCATGAAGCGAGTCTACTTGATTTGCGGACGGTACAGCTCCAGATCGCCGTCAGTCCCGACGTGCTCGAGCCGCAGCGCACCGGAGGCGAACGCGCGCAGCGCGTCGCTCGTGCGTGCGCGATCGATCACGACGAAGCCGATCTTCGAACGCTCGGTCCAGACCGGTCCGAGTTCGATCAGCCGAGCCTTCACGTCATCCGGGATGTCGTCGCCCTCGCTGAGGACGAGCAACGCGTCGATCATCTCGTTGCTGCGCAGCAGGCCGATGCGCCGCCGCGACACGCGCGACAGATAGCCGCCGACCAGCGCCTTCTCGTGGAAGGTTTGATAGAACTGCGATCGAGCCGTGAAGTTGCCGATGCTACTCGTGCCGTCGCGCGCACCGACCGGAAGCTCGAGGAGCCGAACGTCGGCCGGCGCGTTCTTCACCTGCTGATAGATGCGCGGAACGGCTGCCGAATAAATCGGACGCGGCGCCGGCAACAGCTCGAAGAGCAGCAGGGCACCCACGGTGGTGACAATGAGCCGCCGTTTCGCCGGATAGCGACGCGTGAGCGCAACCAGTGCCGTCGCGAACAGGATCGCCACGCCCAGCATCAGCACCACGCTGAATCGCGAGGGCGATCGGGTGAGCCCGAGAATCGGTACGTAGCGCAGGAAGGCCCACGGACCAGGCGCGTACGTGTTGACGCCGGCGATGTGAATGAACGGCCCCAACGCGAGGAGACCGAACAGCGCCGTGAGGCCCGCCCACCACCGCGATGGCACCCATCCGGCGCGCCAGGCCACGCACAACGTGACGATCGCGACAAGCGGCACGGAGACGAGCCCTTCGATGTAGCGCCCGGGCCATGAATTGAGCCAGTCCACGAACATCCCTGGCGCCAGCGGATGATTCGGATTCGGCAGGAAGAGCGCGAGCACATCGACGCCGCCCGGACTGCTGCGCCAGAAGATCTGGGACGGATCGAGCGGCCCGTTCTTCAGCCGGACCGCGGTCGCATAGAGCACCGGGGACAGTAGGCAGATCGCCACGACGCCTGCGGCGAGAGAGAAGCGCACGAATCGCCACAATCCGCTTGTCGGCCGCAGCGATGTGCGGAGCTCCCAGGCGACCCGGATCGCCACGAGCATCGTCAGCACCATCATCGGTGTGTAGAGGCTATGGATCGGCAGTGGCCGTCCCATGATGGAGAACTGCCAGCCGCCACTGATGATGAGCGCAGCGATGAAGCCGCCCATGCTGAGAATCAACACGTCGAGCGCCCAGCGCGCCGCAACGCCGCGTCCGGCCAGGGGGCTTCGATGGATAGCCACGATCCGCACGGCGAGGAAGATGACGCCGATGAGGAGGCAGTACACCGCGAAGTACACGTCCGTGCTTGCCGCGAGCCATTCCGTGGCCCCCAGCGCGACCGCGTCACGGAACCGCTCGTGTCCGTCGGCCTTCACGAGGATCAAGAGGAAGATCGCGAGTGGAGCCGCAGCCACCAGGCTGAAATGTTCAGTGCCGCGCGTGACGAGAAGTGGACTCCAGGCGAACAACGCACCCGCCAGCCACGATTCGGCAGCCTGATTGGTCACGTGTCTGGCCAGCAGGAACGTCGCGTAGGCCGTGAGCACCGTCATCAGCAGGTAGATGACGTTGAACGTCGTCACGACGCCGAGGATGCCGATCAGCGGCAGCGCCAGGAGATTCTGGAACGCCGTGTAGTTGTGAAGACTGAGATTGGTCGGCTCGGTGAGGGCGAAGATGCGGTCGGTAAAGTATGGAAGGTGGCCCTCCTGTACGACTTCATGGCGAAAGACCCACTGATTCCAGACGTACACACCGGTGTCGCCGCCTGGCACCCCAGTGAGGTGCGTACTCATATTGAGCGGAAGCGGCCATGAGAAAGCGATGGCCACCACCACATACGCAGCGAGGACGGCTGCGTGCGACGACCCCCGCGAGTCGCGCGTCTGCATCTTGAGCGAGCGGAGAATAGCAGAGCTCGCGCGTCAGTAGTGAAAAAAGTTAAGAAAATGTAAAACGAAAGAAATCAGGCCTTATTCGCTGCGTGCGGCGAGGGCGCGGGCGGCCAAATAGGCCTGAGATTCGCGATCGAGGCGGAAGGCGCCGGTTCGGAGGTCGGCAAACTCGCGCGCGTCGATGCTGGCGCGCATCAGCCCGTACGGCGAATGCGCGTTGCTCTGAAGGAGGTAGTGGCCGATCTCGTGGGCGACCGCCCGGCCCAGCACGACGCCCAGTTTGTATTGACGCATCGCGGGCAGATCGACCAGCGGGAGTTCGGGCCGCTCCTCGACGATGCGAAGGGCCGCCGAAATAGACGCGAGGGCAATGGCGCTGCGATCCTCGAATCGCATGAGCTCAGCGACCGGCCACTGGTTGTCTGTCGCAGCCATCATGCGACGCGCGACGATGATGCGAAGCGGACGGTCCTCGTCCGTGCTGCGGTTGTCGCGAATCCAGCGAAGCTGCACGCGGGCGTCTTTCCAGATGGATTCAGTTTCGTTGATGAGCGCGCCTTGGCTGACGGCGGAGAGTTCGTTTGACGTGGTGAACCGGACGCTGAGGACGGTCGGGAACTCGGCGTCGCTTTTTTCGGCCGCGTGGGGGACAGCCCCGCAGAATCCCAGCACGATGCCCAGAACCATCACACCGCGTCGGGATACAGCACTCATCCTAAGTCGGGTCACCATAGCATGACGACCACGTTACATGTGTGTTAATTATTTCGGCTCAATGAGGGAATGGAAATAGGAGGTGAAAGGTCTTAGGTAGCAACGAGAAGCTCGGGCTGAAGGGCAGATTTTAAGTAGTGGTTCGCGGTCCGTCATCCTTCGTTTACACCCCCCGCATAACCTGCCTCGGACACGGTGGCAACCCAGTTCATGCGGAGGTGAGTGTGATGACGTTGACGGTACGAGGCTCGGTGAGAGGCCTCATGGCAATGGTGATGGCGATGGTCGTCTCCGGCGCCATGCTGATCGCGCAGGCCGATGCGCGCTTTACGGGCACGGTGCTCGATCAATCGGGCGCGACGGTGGCCGGTGCGACGGTGGTCGTGAAAGATGAAAAAACCGGCCAGGAACGGGCGGTTCTCTCCAACGCCGAGGGGCGCTATCTCGTCACCAACCTGAAACCGTCGGTGTACACGCTGCGGGCGACCTTCAAGGATTTCGCGCCGCTCGAATACCCCGGCATGCAGCTCGTCGCGGCCCAGGAATTCAGCATCGACCTGGAGTTACGGCCGGCCGGTCTCGCCGAGACGGTGACCGTGCAGGCCAATGTCAGCGCCATCGACCTCAGCTCGGCGCGCAATGGCGTCAACGTCAGCGAGCGCGAAGTGCTGAACCTGCCCGTGAACGGCCGGCAGATGTCACAGCTGCTGTTGCAGGCTCCCGGATCGCAGAATGCCGGCACAGGCACGTGGCAGGACATCCGGTTCTCTGGCCGCGCGGTTGAACAGAACGTGATTCGCTACGATGGCATCGAAGGTTCGGCCATCATCGACTCGGCGCCCGGCAACGTGAACGGCGAAAACAATACGCCGTTCAAGCTGCAGGCGAGCCTTGAAAACGTCCAGGAGTTCCGCGTCGAATCGAATAACTACCCGGCCGAATACGGCACCGGCACCGGCGGCCAAGTCAGCGTCATCACCAAGTCGGGCAGCAACGCCTTCCATGGCGCCTTGTTCGAGTACTTCCGCGATGACAGCCTCGATGCCCCTAACTACTTTGACAAGCAACGCAACCCGGACGGCAGCGTGATCGCCGACCTCGGCAAGTCGAAGCTGAGGCAAAACCAGTTCGGCGGATCCTTTGGCGGCCCGATCGCTCGGAATCGCGCGTTCTTCTTCGGGAGCTATGAGGGCTACCGCCTCGACGCCGGGCTGAACTTCATCGAGGCCGTGCCGAGCGCCGCCGCGTGGGCGCGTGCCGTGCCGTCGATTGCGTCGCTCCAGTCCGGATTCGTCTCGCCCGGCGCCGTCATTCTCGCGGGCGCGTCCGCTAACCCGGACTTCGACATCGCGCAGCTCCAGACAACGCAGACGGTTCGCGAGGACGCCTTCAGCGCCCGTCTCGACGTGAAGCTGACTCAGAACTGGTCGAGCTACTACCGCTTCTTCCGCGATGACGCCGACAACAACGAGCCGCAGGGCGTCACCGGACGCCGGTTCAACGTGACTTCCAAGCCGACCAACTTCGTCGCCAATCTGCAGGGCCTCATGGGCACCACTACGACGAACGACCTGAAGTTCGGGTATAACGCCGCCAATTCCACGTCGCACGGCATCGCGGGCACGCCGACCTTCCAGGGTATCGCCTTCAGCCTGAGCGGATCGGTGGCCAACAATGGCATCTCGGGTCAGGGCGCCACGTCCGGCATCGCCAGCCCGGGCGGCCTGGTGCGCGTGAACAGCGCCGGCAACGGCGAGTCGGCTCCCTACGAGCCCTACTCGCTGACGTTCGCCGACACGCTGAGCAGCGTCAGGGGCAATCACTATCTCAAGGTCGGCGGCGACCTGCGGATCATCCGCATGGCCACCGACCAGGTCGGCGGCATCACCTACACCTACCAGAACATCGGCAACTTCCTGAACAACATCCCGCAGCAGATTCAATACTTCGGCGACCTCAGCGAGCCCAGCCCGTTCCACAACGGCGCCACGGGATTGAAGCACACCGCGCAGGAGTACTACGTCGGCTTCGCACAGGACGAGTGGAGAGTGTCGTCGAAGGTGACGTTCAACTACGGCCTGCGCTACGACTACTACACGCCGATGAAGGAGCGCGATAACCGGATCGTCAAGTTCAACATCGACAACGGTGCGCTCGATCCGGACACGACGCCGTTATTCAAGACGAAGAAGAACAGCGTCCAGCCCCGCGTCTCGTCGACCTACGCGATGTCGAACAAGACCGTGCTCCGCGGCGGGTTCGGCATCTTCGTCGGTCCGGGTCAGACGGAGGACCAGATCCAGCCGATCGAAGCCGAACGCATCAGCACCACCGCCACCAGCGGCGCGTTCCTCTTCTTCCCGGTTGACGAGAACGCGATTCGCGCAAACTTCACAAATAATCCGAACAACCGGTCGTATCAGCCGCGCGCCTACGCCAACGACTACACGCTGCCGGAGCGGGTCTACCAGTACACCGCATCCGTTCAGCAGGAACTGCCGGGTGCGACGACGGCGACGATCGCGTATGTCGGCAGCCAGGGTCGGAACCTGTTCCTTCGCAGCGTGGCGAATCGGATCGTCGGCGTGTTGCCGTCGGGCACGGCACTCCGCGAGTTTGACATCATCACGTGCGCGAACGGGGCCGTTCAGGACGGGCGCACGACGCCGAACACCACTTCGAACTTGTGCGCGGGGTCCACGGCGGCCAGCAAGCAATCGCCGTACGCCGAAGTCGACTACAAGACCAGCGGCGGCCACGACGGCTATAACGCGCTGCAAATCGCGCTGCAAAAGCGGTCGGTGAGGGGCCTGGCGCTGAACGGCCAGTACACGCTCGGCTACAGCAAGGGCAACACGGGTGGATCGAACGAGGCTGTCACCGCCGGCAACAATGCGCGGGCGATCGCGGAATTCGACTACGACGACGGTTACAACAATTTCGACATCCGCCACACCTTCAACGTCAGCGCGCTCTACACGGTGCCAGGCCAGGGCGCGTGGGCGGGCGGCTGGGAGATTGGCGGCATCTTGAACGGACGCAGCGGCCTGCCGATTCCGGTGCTCGTCACCCGTCCTGACATCGTCTTTGTTGATGCCGCGGGGAACGTGTTCAACAACGCGGCGGCGGGTCTGACGGCGGTGGTCAACGTTCCGGGCGGCGGCGCCTCGCGCAGCACGCGCCGACCTGATCTGGTGCCGGGCGCGGATCCGTTCATCAAGGACGGCGGTCTGATCTTCCTGAACCCGGCGGCGTTCGCGACCCCGAAGCCGGGGACGTTCGGCAACCTCGAACGCAACTCGATTCACGGGCCGTGGTTTCGCCAGGTTGACCTGGTGGTGTCGAAGCGAATCCCAATGGGCGAGGGACGCAACCTGGAACTGCGGTCGGAGTTCTTCAACCTCTTCAACATCACCAACTTCACCAACCCGGTCGGCACGTTACCGAACGCGCTGCCGAACGCCTCGCTGACCGAGGCGAACAAGGTGCAGCCCGGGCAGGCGTATACCACGGGTGCCGCCGGAACGTTCGGCCGGTACACCAGCACGGTCGGCCGCACCGTCGGTCTCGGGACGCCGCGTCAGATCCAGTTCGCGATGCGTCTCTCGTTCTAAAACGCACACGGTCCGGCCCTGGTGACGACACCAGGGCCGGAACCCCACCGCCGATTCAATTCCCGCAACACGTTGTCGCGCAGCATGACCGTGTCACAGCGGGCTTCGTGGCGCGAACGAACGCGCTCATGAACCTGCCGTCGATCTGCTCGACCACCTCGTCACTTTCGAAACCGCTGCCGGTCAGAAACTGCCGGGCGTCCTCAGCCCGATAAACGCGAGTGGGTTCGAGCTCTACGCCCTCGAATCCTGCAGTGGCCAGCTTGTCGCGGTAGCTGCCTTCTTCGAGCGCGCCGGCCACACAGCCGACCCACAGTTCCATGCTCCGGCGCATTGCCTCCGGCACGTCGTCACCTCGAATGACCACGTCGGAGACTGCGAATCGTCCACCGGGCTTGAGCACGCGGAACGCTTCGGCGAGGACCTGGTCCTTATCGGCAGACAGATTGATCACGCAGTTGGAGATGACGACGTCGACGGAGTCGTCGGGCAGGGGAATGTGCTCGATCTCGCCGCGCAGGAACTCGACGTTGGTCAGCCCGGACTTCGCCTGGTTCTCGCGCGCCAGCGCGAGCATCTCGTCGGTCATGTCGAGGCCGTAGGCCTTGCCGGTCGGGCCGACACGTCTGGCCGACAGCAGCACGTCGATGCCGCCGCCGGATCCAAGGTCGAGGACCACTTCCCCCGGCTTCAACTCGGCCAAGGCGGTGGGATTGCCACATCCGAGCGAGGCGAGCACCGCCTCGTGTGGCAACGCCGTCGTCTCGTCGGCGTCGTAGATATTCGACGTGATGGTGTCGCAACAGGACGAACTGCAGCCGCAGGTTGCCGAGCGGCCGGCCTTGGCTCGCCTGGCCGCCTCGCCGTATTTGCTTCGAACGATTTCCTTGATATCGGTCACGACTCACTCCTTATATATTCGCTTAGCCGAATATACGGCCGCCGTGGTATATTCGTCAAGGCGAATATAGGAGAGCGGATGGCGGCGGACCTCAAGGCTATCGCGTCGACATATAAAGCACTGGCGGATCCCACGCGGCTGCGCATTTTGGCGCTGCTCGTCGAGGGCGAGGTCTGCGTGTGCGAGATCCACGACACCCTTCGTTTGCCTCAGCCGACCGCTTCGCGACACCTTGCGTATCTGCGGCGCACGGGTCTGGTCGAGGCGCGGCGTGACGCGACCTGGATGCACTACCGCCTGGCCGATGTCGATCCGGTGGTGAAGGGGATCGTGCAGCACGCGGCTCACGCGATGTCGCACGTCAAAGATGCCACGCGCGATCGGCGGCGGTTCGAGAGCTGCTGCGGCCGAGCGCTGAGCGTCGTCAACGCGCCGCATGCGCCGTGCTGCGCGGGATGACCGGGATGGATCAGCCGATCGACGCGGGTGCGGTCGTGGCAGAAGCGATGGGCACCTCGTTTCTGCTCGCGGCGGTGGTGGGGAGCGGCATCATGGGCGAGCGCCTCGCCGGCGGCAATGTCGCGATCGCGCTGTTGGCGAATTCTCTCGCCACTGGAGCGGCATTGACCGCGCTCATTCTGGCCTTCGGGCCAATCTCTGGCGCGCACTTCAACCCGGTCGTGACGATGGTGGAGGCCGTGCAGGGGCGGCTGTTGCCGAAGCAAGCAGTCAGCTACGTGCTTGCGCAGGTCCTGGGGGCGTTTACTGGCGTCATCGCCGCACAGGTCATGTTCTCGGAGCCGCTGTTGCTGGCGTCGACGCACGAACGCAGCGGCTTTGCGCAGATGTTCAGCGAGTTCGTGGCGACCTTCGGCCTCGTCACCGTCATCTTCACCGTCTCACGGAGCCGTGCATCTGCGGTTCCGTTCGCGGTCGCGGCGTACATCGTCGCCGCCTACTGGTTCACGTCGTCAACGTCGTTTGCCAATCCCGCGGTCACGGTGGCTCGCGGGTTTACCAACACCTTTACTGGTATTCGTCCAGCCGACGTGCCCGTATTCCTAGTCGGCCAGGTTGGTGGCGCGGTCGCATCGATGGTGATGTGCCGATGGCTGGCTGGAGGCGTGGCCCGGGCGAAGGACGAGGTCGAGTCGCGAGTGCCGGTGCCATGAAGTCGATCGTGTTCGCGTGTGTTCACAATGCCGGTCGCTCACAAATGGCCGCGGCATTTCTCAATCAGCTAGCCAACGGCAAGGCACGCGCGGTGTCCGCCGGAACGGACCCGGGCACACGCGTGCATCCGGAAGTGGTCCAGGCGATGAAGGAAGTGGGTGTCGACCTGGCTGTCGCCGTGCCGCAGAAACTCACGACCGAGTTGGCGTCCGATGCAGATCTGTTGATCACGATGGGCTGTGGCGACGAGTGCCCATACGTTCCTGGCGTCATGCGAGACGACTGGCCGCTCGACGATCCCAAGGGCCGAAGCCTCGATGACGTCCGCCGGATTCGCGACGACATCCGCCGCCGCGTCGTCGAATTACTGAACGGGGTCTGACCCGGGGTCAGACCCCGGGTCAGACCCCAACGACAAGTGTCAACGGCGGTTGTCGCGTCGACAATCACGCGACAGGTTTTCCTCACGAACTTCTTGGCTCGCCTATTGAAAGCTCGGGTTCGAGATTTCAACAGGCTTGTCACGCGTGCGGTGTTCGAGGCGGCAGATCCTGCCAAAGTACCGACGTCGCGCCCATCGATGCCGAAATTGGGGTCAGACCCGGGGTCAGACCCCGGGTCTGACCCCGCCCTCACCTGGCAGGGTCACGGTGAAGACGGCGCCGCCGGTGACGGCATTCTCCGCGCGGGCATCGCCGCCGTGCAGCTCCACCAGATGCTTGACGATCGCGAGACCGAGTCCGGTCCCGCCTGGCCGCGCCCGTGACTTGTCCACGCGATAGAACCGCTCGAATACCCGTCCGAGATCCTCTGGCGGAATCCCCGGCCCCGAATCGGCGACCGTGATCGTGTATTTCCCATTCAGACGCGACGCCGCCAGCGTGACATCCGCACCATCGGGCGAATAGTTGACCGCGTTCTCCACCAGATTGCGAACGATGTCGTGCAGCTTGGCCGGATCGCCCTCGACCTGCGTCGCATCCTGCGCCACCTCGATCGCCACACGCTGGCCCTTCGCCTCGATCGACGGCGACAGATCGGCAATGACGCCGCTGAAGATCTGTCGCACGTCACAGCGCGTCATCTCCAGTGCCTCCTGACGGGCATCGAGCCGCGCCAGCCGCAGCAGATCTTTCACCAGCCGCTCCATTCGCGTGGTATGGCGCGCGATGATCTCGAGAAACTTCTGCGTGCCGTCAGCAACGCCTGCGCCACCGGCGCCCTCGTCGAGCAAGGCCTCGACGTAACCGCGAATCGCCGTCAACGGCGTGCGAAGCTCGTGCGACACGTTGGCGACGAAGTCGCGCCGGATCTGATCGGCGCGCCGCAGGTCGGTGATGTCGTGCAGCACGAGCACTGCGCCACCGCCGCCGCTGCCGGAAACAGACGCGGCACGCGCAAAAAACGTACGCCCCGGGTCGCGCGTCAGCGCCACCTCCAGGCTGCCCGCATCCTCACCGCTCAGCGCGCGGGTGAGCTGCGCCGCGATATCAGGGTGACGAATCACCTCGAGATACGAACGGCTCGTCGCCGACGGATCGACGCGCAGCATCTCCTGCGCCGCACGATTCACAAGCTGCAACCGTCCTTGCCGATCGACGAGGAGGACGCCTTCGACCATGCCGGCGAGAATCGCTCCCATCCGCGCGCGATCGCGGGAGAGCTCTTCGAGCCGCCCACCGAGTTCCTGCACGGACGTATCGAGCGCACGGGCGACCGTGCCGAGCTCGTCGTTGCCGTAGTCGTAGGTCGATCGCGAGAGATCGCCGGCTGAATACCGGTCGGCGACGCGGGCAATCGCTTGCACCCGTCGCGCGAGCGGCGCCGACAGGATCCACGACACGATGAGCGCCAGCGGAATCGCGACCGCCATCGCCGTCAACGCCGCGCGTCGAATGGCCGCGAGTTGTTCATCGATGTCAGTGAGCGGAAGAGCGAGACGCACATATCGCACCACCGGATGCGATGCACGAACGGCGACGTACAGCATGTCGGTATCCACAGTTGTGCTGTATCGCTGGCTGGTGCCGAGGCCTCGCTGGCGTGCGGCGACGACTTCCGGCCGTAACGCGTGATTCTCGAGCGAGTCGAGGGTCTCGGCAGGCTGCGTGGAATCGCCCACCACACGCCCGTCCTCGGCAACCAACGTGATGCGAGTGGAGACGAGCTGCCCGAGCCGATCGGCTTCGGCGTCGAGTGCCCGGCCATCGATGGCCGGCGCTTGTGACAGGAGTTCGGCGATGAGCCGCGCTTCATCGGCGAGCCGCTGCTCGAGCGCAGATCGCTGCTGGCTGCGAGCCTGCCACGACAGCAACGCGGCGAGCGCGACCAGCGATACTGCGGCCGCCACCACAGAGGCAACGAATACCTTGGTGCGAAAGCTGGTGCGCATATCCGGGGCAGATCGTGATTCTTGCGCTCGAGGCGTTCACGCAAGAATCAAGACATGACGCCATCTTCCACAAGCTTGTAACCGAACTGTTTCACGGTCACGAGCGCGTCAACCAGGAACGGTAATTTTTCACGCAGCCGCCGGACGTGGACGTCCACGGTGCGTGTCCCTCCCGTATAACGGTAGCCCCAGACGTCACCGAGCAGCAGATCCCGCGAGAGGACACGTCCGCGATGCTGCAGCAAGTACTGCAACAGCATGAACTCCTTGGCCGTCAGCTTCACCTCACGTCCCTCGTCCAGCACGGTATGCCGGCCCAGGTCCATGACCACTGGGCCGAACGCAAGCGTTGAGCCTTCCGGCTCCGTCCGCTTCGATCGGCGCATCAACGCGCGCACGCGCGCGACCAGCTCGTTGGGGCTGAACGGCTTCGAAATGTAATCGTCGGCGCCGATTTCGAGACCGATGATGCGGTCGCTCTCTTCGGCGCGCGCCGTGAGCATGATGATCGGAATCGCCGCAGTGTTCTTGTCCGCCCGCAGCGCACGACAGACTTCCAGGCCGCTCAAGCCTGGCAGCATGATGTCGAGGATGACGAGGTCGGCCGGGTTGCGGCGGGCGCTGGCCAGTGCCTCGTCCCCGGTTCCCGTGATGTGTGCGCGCCAACCGGCGCGCGAAAAGTAGTGGGCAATCAGATCGGCGATGTCGCGATCGTCCTCGGCGACGAGTATGTTCACGTCGCCGTCATTATCCCATGCGGCTTACAACGTTCGCCGGCCGCTCCCGCCTTCGCCCCCGGCGCGACGCGGACACGTTGGTGGGACACGTCAGGCGGCGCGGAAGATTGCTCGAATCAGACCATAGGCGATGGCGCCGATCGCCGCTGACGCCGGAATCGTCAGCATCCACGCCCAGACGATCTGGCCTGCGACTCCCCATCGTACCGCCGACAGCCGTTTGGTCGATCCGACGCCGACGATGGCCCCCGTGATCGTGTGCGTTGTGCTGATGCCGGTCCCCATCGCGGTCGCGGTATAGATCGCCAGCGCAGCCCCCGTCTCAGCGGCGAAACCGCCAATCGGTTGCAGCTTGGTGATCTTCGATCCCATCGTCTTGATGATGCGCCAGCCGCCCGACAGCGTGCCAAGGCCAATCGCAGTGTAGGCCATCAGCTCGACCCAGATCGGGATGGGCAGCTTGCCTGCGGCATCGCGGTCCAGAAAACCGCCCGTGAACAAGGCTCCGGCCATGATGCCCATGGTCTTTTGCGCGTCGTTCGCACCGTGCATCAGGCTGAATGCCGCAGCGGAGAGCAGCTGCATACGACGAAAGAACGCATCGACGCGCCGAGGCGTGGCGTTCCTGAATATCCAGTGGCTGAGGGTCATCAGCGTCAGGCCGACGACGAGTCCAATGAACGGGGCGATGACGATGAAGATCAGCGTTTTTGTCCAGCCGGAGACGATGATGGCGGCGAAGCCGGCCTTCGCAACGGCGGCGCCGGCGTAGCCACCGAACAGCGCGTGCGACGAGCTGGTCGGCAACCCGAAATACCACGTGATCAAATTCCACAAGATCGCCCCGGTGAGACCGCCGAAGATGACAGCGAACGTCACCACGTTCAGATCCACCATCCCTGAGCCGACGGTCTGCGCGACGCCCGTCCCGAAGAAGAATGCCGCGGCGAAGTTGAAGAACGCTGCCCACAGCACCGCTTGTCCCGGGGTCAGCACGCGTGTGGAGACGACGGTGGCAATCGAGTTCGCGGCGTCGTGGAAGCCGTTGATGTAATCGAAGATCAGCGCAACGCCAATGAGCGCGAGGACCGGCAGCAGCAGTGGGTTGTTCATGCGTGGGCGGATGTGTCAGCCGTGCTTGACGACCACGCCTTCGAGGAGGTTGCAGACGTCTTCGCACCGGTCAGTCGCAGCCTCCAGGAAGTCGAAGATCTCCTTCCACTTGATGACCGCGATCGGGTCGCGTTCCTCGTCGAACAGCGCGACGATGGCGTCCTGGTGTACGCGGTCGGCTTCACGTTCGAGCTGATTGACGCGCGCGGCGAGCTCCAGCACGCCCTGGCTCTGCTTCTCGAGGATGGACAGTGCCTCGGTGATCCGGTCGCAGCAGTCGCAAATGATGTCGGCGAGCCGGCGGGCGTGCGGTCTGATGTTGGTGATCTTGTAGAGGCGAATAACCGCGGCAGCCGCGTCAATCGCGTCCATCACGTCGTCGAGGGAAATCGCGAGAGCGTGGATGTCCTCGCGGTCCAACGGGGTGACGAACGTCCGGTTCAAACGGTCGATGATCGACCGGGTCCGGCCGTCGCATGCATGTTCGATGTCCTTGATGACATCCGCTTTGGCCATATCCGGCGGATTGCTCGAGACCATCTGCTTGAGCGTCCGTGCGCCGACGCGGATCTCCTCGGAAAGGCCGACGAAGTCGTGAAAAAACTGTTCTTCGCGGGGAATCAGACTGAAACGGGCCATGTCACCTCGACAATCGACGGATCGTAACAGATTTAACCCATCTGTTACATGACCGTTACAGCCTCTTCGGGTGAGGAGCACTCGACGCCGAGTGAGCGCACCCGCATCCACACATGCTCTAGGGAACGCGCAGTCGCGGTTATTGCGTCGAGGAAGATTTCGTTACTTCCCGACCCACGTGAAGTTCACGCCCGCGCCGCCGAGAGCCGCCGCCGGCGACACCGCGAACCGTGCGTTGCCGTGGCCGATCGTGACCGTGCGACCCGCAACCATCCCGATCGCCGCGCCAAAGGCGACGTCGCTGAAGTAATGACGTTGACTCTGGATGCGAGACGCCGCCACATACGACGCGACAGCATAGGCCGGGATGCCCGCCTTCCACCCGAGATGGCGCTGGAGTACCGTGGCCGTTGCGAAGGCCGATGCCGAGTGTCCCGACGGGAACGAAAGCGATGTTCCGTCCGGACGTGTGCGGCCGGTACCGAGCTTGATGACCTGCGTCATCGTTTGCGAGACGAACTGCGCGCGGACGAGATCGGCGCCGATGATCGCCAGGTTCGGATTACCGGTGGCCCGGCCGATCGAGTATGTCGCGAAGGCCGCCGCGAGCTGCGTCGTGGCCGCGCCAACCGTTTGTCCGGCGCCGAACGCCCCGTGCATCGATTGGGCACCCGAAAACGATTGTGACAAACGTGCGTCGGAAGGATGACCGGCGGCTGCAGTCAGCCCGCCAATTCCCAGGATAATCGCCGAGTCACGAGACGGCACGCGTCGGAAATCGGTGATCGTATCGGCGAAAATCCGTCCAAGACTGGGCACGAAATCCGCGGCGGGCCGGGCGTTGAGCGTTGGAGCAACGGGCATCGGCGCAAGTGTTTGCGCCGACAAGTCACGGGGAACGAGTGTGATCCCGGTCCACAGTGTGGTTGTGATCAAGAAGGCGTACGCAGGTTGTCTCATGGAATCGTGCCCATCCGAGTACAAGCGTCGATCGTTGGAACGACGGTTTTACTTTTGGACGACCGACTTGCTGGTTCGGTCGAGACCGACCGTCTCCCACTGCGTGCCGTTGCGGCGGAAGGTAAACGTAACGGGGTTGGACCATGCCGGATAGTCCGCATGGATCGAGCGGATGCTGACGCTGAGAAATGCTGAATCGAGCAAAGCCTCTGGCGTCTCGATGCGAACGCCATGCAAGACGCCGTTCGTACGGCCGACCGTGGTGCCGTCGACGAATTGACTCGTTGCGCCAGTCGCGTTGTCGAAGCGCGACCATGTGAATCGGTATTCGCTGGGAGCGGTGGCAATGCCCGCCTCGACCGCCGCGTTCTCGAACATCAGCCCGCCGTCTACGAGGAGCTGCGCGTTCACGAGAGGATTGACACCAGTCAACCACGCACGCAGGACCTTGTCGCGCCGTTTGATTAATGTGGTGGCAATGTGCTCGGCCGCACCCGGCTCGCTATATCTGGCTTTGGCCACCACGGCGCGAATTACCTCATCGCTGAACTTCGACACCAGCCGCGCGGCCCAGAACGCATCCTGCGGCGTCATGTTGTCGAAGGCCGGGTTCGGATACTCGGGCCGCCATTGGACCGGGTCGAAAAAATCTCCTTCGAACCTGCCGACGGACTTCGCGCCTTCCCAGTAGTCCACCAGGATCCATGGCCGCACATAGATGCCGAGTGTCGCGAGCGTCTTGAACCCAGGTCCCCATTCGAGGATGTACTCGTTGCCTGCACGCGGCACCTGCGCCGTCGTGCTGCCGCTGCCCATGATCGAGCCGAAGTCGAACATGTAGTGGCGGATCCACTGACGACCGGGCGCCTCACCTTCGAGCATGTCGAGGCTGTTGAGGCCGCGCGAGTCGTCATGATTGAGCCACGCAGCGAACACACGGTTGCTACGAAGCTCACGCCGGTGCTCGTGCGGGTGAATGTCGTTGGGGTCGTCCGGTCGCGTGCCGTAGTACTTGAAATATCCGAGCGGCTTGCCATCGGCAAAGCGGCTGAGGGTCGCGCGGTATTTGCCATTGGGCAGCTTCGCCGCCACACGGAGCAGCCGATCGACGTTCGTGCGTGTAATCGGGACCTTGCGACCACGCAGATCCACGGTGGTCGCGTTGGGGGCGATGACGATCCTGGCCGGGTCCACCTCGACGATGTAGCCCTGCACTACGTTGTAACCAATCGCGTGATAGAAGGCGGCACCGATCACTTCGGCCCCGCTCGCCATCTCTGGATTGCTCGGCGGATCGAACTTCACCTGGTACAAACGCCCATCCGGCGCGACGACGCGATAGCCGGGTGTGATGCCGCTGCTCTTGCCCTCGATGACCGGCCAGTCGTCGATATTGAGCGCATCCAGCGTGTTCGGTCCGCGAACGATCTCATCGACCGACATGCCGGGGAGGCGGCCGATCCGGTTGGTGAACCAACTCGAATCCGGGACTTCGTCGATCGTGTTGACGTTGACGGCCTGAATCGGCCGACGTTCGGCGGGCTTGATGAACGTCTGCTCGGCGAAGTCGTAGGCATTGCTGCCTTCGATTCGTACCGCCTTGCTCGCATCGAGGGCGCGGTCGAAGTCCTCCCGCGCCGGGTCGTCGGGGAAGTAAACCGGTGTGGCGCTTCGCGTCGTCAACGTCAAAGCGACACAGGCGATCGCGGCGAGCGGCAGCAGCCACCGCCTAGAACACATGGCCGAACCTCATGATGAAGTGCGCGCCCGCAGAACTGCCGAACGCACCCTCGACACGGAGGAACACGCCGTTGGCGGTGCCGAACCTGAACCCGATGCCGAAGTCGCGCTCGAAGTCGCTCAGGTGGAAATCCTGACGCCGCGGCGCAACCTTGCCGATGTCGTAGAAGAGCGCGCCATCGATGGCGGTGAAGATCTCCCAGCGATATTCGGCCTGGAACAGCAGCGTGTTGCGATCGCGGAATCGGAAGTGGCGAAATCCTCGCAAGTCGTCGGGGCCGCCGAGCGTCGGCTGGAAATAGAACGGGACTTCTGCGCCCGCGTCCGCGTCGGTCATGACCGCACGCGCGTGCAGGGCCAGCACGCGGCGATCGCGAACGATCGGCACATAGTGCTGCAGATCGATGTCCACGCGGTTGAACGAGAACAGATCGATTTCGGTATCGTCGAAGCGATGATAGGTGACCGCGTAGCGGCCGCCCCGGCGCGGGTTGCCGAGCGGGGCGCGATTGTTGACGTCCAACGTGGCCAAGTACCTGAAGAAGTCCGGCTGTACGAGAACGCCGGGCGCATCAGCCGGTCCGAACACCCGCAAGAGGCTGTCCTCTTCGCTGATCGCGTCGATGTCGGGGTTGTAGTAATCGAGACCCGCGGTCAGATTCAGCCACGCCATCGGCCGGTAGGTGCCATACCCGCCAAGCACGGTGTTCCTGAGACCGTAGATGACCTCGTCGTCGCGTGACGAGTCAGGCCCGAGACCGAAGAAGTCCTCCTTCGGAAAGTCGTAGCGTTGCGCGTGCACGCCCAGCCCCACCCTTCCGTTGGCCAGCCGCGGCGCCTGCAGGCGCGCGTCGATCATCCAGTAGTGGGAGAACGACGCGGCGACGAAGCTGCTGAACTCGAGTTGTCCGTCGAACCAGCGCGGATAGCGGTATCCGGGGCCGAACGAGAAGCCGCTACCCGTCGTGATGTTACCGATTTTCGGATAGAGCCCTTCGGCAGGATTCAGGATGCGCTCGAAGACGCGGCCGCTTTCGAGGTCCATCAAGGCCCGCTCGAGGCGGCTCTGTTGCGGCGGCGCGAGGTTCAGCGCCTTCTCCTCGCGCTCACGCTGCAGCGTTTCGGCGCGCGTCTTCGGCTCTTGAGCCTTCGTCGCGGCCGGCGCGACGACGCACACGACGAACGTGAGGAGCCGAATGAGTCCCACCTGTCGCATTACGCCGCGTGGCGCTCTGAGGTTTCAGCGCCCACCATTTTGCGATGTTCGCGCGCGATGCCGACTGCGAGCAACAGCCACACACCCACGAGTACCACGTTCACCAGCGCGAAGCTGCGGAGGGTCAACGAAAGCACTTCGGTGCCGAGGAAGACTACAGCCGCCTGCAGCAGATCGCCGGTCCTGACGAAGAAGGCATCTATGGCCTGCTTGGCGTTGTACTTGGCCTCGCGGCTCGTCGGCAGGAACAGCGCGTGCCGGGTCGTGTTCTGGATCGAGTAGTCGGTGGCGTTCTCGAAAATCTTCGTCCACTGCAGAACGAGCAGCACGGGGACTAGCAGGACGGCGGTGTATCCGCTCAAGGCGATCAGCGGCAGGACGAACAGCGCGCCGCGGACACCGATGTACTTGAAAATTCTCGAGACGGCGAATGTCTGCAAGATGAACGCGAGAATGTTCACCGACGAGAGGACCGTGCCCGAGAGCGAGGCGATGATCGCGCGCCGATCGGCGGCGGCGGCGAGACCGGCCGCGATACGCGCGTCGGCCGTTTTCGTGATGAGGTCGTTGAGCATGAATCCGCCGAGCGTGTTCACGAGATTGAAGACCAGCACCATCAGCGCAATCAGCAGCAGGTAGCGATTGGTCAGCACGAGCTTGAAGCCGTTGCTGCCTTTCGCAAGCGGCTGCTCGCTGACAACCTGCGCGTCGCGCCGCATTTCAGCCTCTCGACGGTTGACGACGATCGTGAGGACTACCGGGACCAGCATGCCAGCGGCGGCGACCAACATGAGCACATAGGGACCGATGCCGCCAAATACCAAAGTCGCCAGCAGTGAACCGAGCGCCGCGCCCAGCGTCGCGCCGACGCCGACCAGCGGAAAGAGTCGCTTGCCCCGCTCGGAGTTGTAGACGTCGTTGGCGAACGCCCAGAACTGTGCGACCGCCACCATGTTGAAGACGCCAATCCAAATGTAGAACGCCACGCCGATGCGCACACCGGCCGACCCGAGCGCCCAGAAGACCAGCAGATGCGACGCGAAGAACAGCGTCACGCCGCAGACCAGCCAGACGCGATTGACGCGCGCCGAGAAAGCGCTGTAGGCAGGGACGAAGATAAAGAGGATCGCCGCCATGCCCGCGGCAGCATAGCTCGCCGCGACAGCGCCCGACTCGCTGAGGATCAGCGCTTCGCGAACCAGCTTCAGGACCTGGTAGAACGCGAGCAGGTAAAAGGCATTGGCCGCGAGCAGCAGGGCGCTGACGCCTTCGCCCGCCCGCACCTCCGTCACGACCGAGAGGGCACGTTCGAGGAGACTCTTCTGCGACGGAGCGGTGTCCAGCATCAGCAGATGCTATATCGTGACGGCCTCCGCTGTATCACGCCGCGGTTCGCTGACCTTGAGCGGCCCCGACAGCTGTGGCAGGTGCATCCGCCACCAGCCCTTGGCTTCGTCCGAGTTCCATTCGTCGCGAATCCGCACGCGGCAGGCCATCTGATACAACTCGCCGGCGTCCTGTGGCCGATGGCGCGGATCTTTCTGCAGGCAGGCGAGGACCAGTTCATCCAGCTCACGCGGAACCGTTTGCTCGGTCCTCTCCGACGGCGGCGTCGGCTGCGCGTGCAGGTGCTGCATCAGCATCTTCATTGAGGTGTCGGCCTCGAACACGAGTTCCCCGGTGAGCAGGAAGTATGCGACGCAGCCCAGGGAATAGACGTCGGCCCGGCGGTCCACTTCGGCGTCGCCGAGGATCACCTCGGGTGCCATGTAGGCCGGTGTACCCGGTGTCGAGTTCTCGCGTGTCGCGAGCGTCTGCGCGTCGCGCCCCTGGCCTGATGATGTCTGTATCTTGACCAGGCCGAAGTCGAGCACCTTGGCAAAGTCGTATTCCAGCCCCATGCGGCAGACATAAATGTTGGCCGGCTTGATGTCGCGATGCACCAATCCTCGCGCGTGCGCATCGGCGAGCGAATGACACACCTGGCGCAGCAAGTAGAGGACGCGATTCGGCGGCAACGGTCCAAACTCGCGGACCAGCGATTCGAGGTCGCGGCCGGTGAGCAGCTCCATCACGTAGTAGAAGGTTCCGTCCTGCGTGATGCCGAAGTCGAACACCTGAATCGTGTGCGGTGAGCTCAGCACCGCAGTGGCCTGCGCTTCGCGCTCGAACCGTTTCAGCGTCAGCCGCGCTTCGTTCTCGTCGCGTGCCCCGAGCACTTCCGGCCGCACCAGCTTGATCGCGGCATCGCGCGCCAGCAGCCGATGCTCGGCGCGCCACACCTCGCCCATGCCTCCGGTGCCAAGGCGTTCGATCAGGTGGTAGCTGCCGAGATCCTGCGCCTCGCGCAAACGGCGGCCGAGCCGCTGCAGCACTCGCGCCGGCACCACCGCGACGAACGCACACGCATAGCTGGGCCAGGTAATGATGAACACGTAGGCCGGGTCCAGCGCCCTGCCGCCCAGCAGCCAGGCGATCGAGTACGCGATCGGATCGAATGACGCGACGATGATCGACGCGATGAACATGCGCCGCGGCGTGCTCGGTGCGATCATCGCGAAGATGAGGATCAGCAGGCAGATCCACGAGATCCGCATGATGTCGGTGCCGGCCGGCGGCACCGCCCACGCATTGAACGCCGCGATCCCGGCGCCGTGCATCAACATCATCGCGACGCCGGCGTTGCTCTTGCTCTCGATGCTGGTACTGGCGCTGCGCAGGTGCCAATACATCACCGCCGAACCGGTGACCCCGCACAATTGCAAGATGATCGCCCGCAAGTTGCGGACCCAGCCGTTCCACAGCCACGGCATGACGAACGAGTCCAGCATCAGGGCGAAGGTCCACAGCACCAGTGCCACCGTGCTGAACACGACCAGCCGCTGGGCCTGCTCCGACAGCAGCTCCGTTGGCAGCCGCGTCGTTCGGCCTGAATCGCCGATCGAGGACGCCGGCGTGGCGTGCGGTGCAATTCGACGTGATTCGTGGCTCGTGCCCATCCGGGGTTCCGTGCCCTCAGGCACCCTTGTCCACGCGTTTGCGCAGCTCTTCGAGATTCAACATGATCGACTCATTCGATCGCAAGAGGTCGGCCAGGATCTCATCTCGCTGGCGGACGTCGCGCGGTGCCGCCTGTTCGCGGCCGAGGAACGGCCACAAACGCTGACTCAGGTCCTGCGGCAGTACGCCTTCGAGATACTCGAGCGCCGTGCCGCGCAGCTTCGGATCGTCGGTGTGAAGACCGCGATAGGCAATTTGGAGCGGTGCCGTCGGCAGCACGAGCGACAACAGGGTGAAGACATGCGCGAGGCTCTGGCCCGCCCGATCCTTCAGGAACTCATCGACAAACGACCGCTGCTCGGGATCGATGCTGTCGAGCAGACGATGACTCTGCCACACCGGACGGCCGACCGCCACTTCCTTGCGCACCACGTCGAATACGCGCTCGCGATCGATCCGGACGCGTGGATTCTTCTCGAGGATCGACGACAGCGATCGGCCGCACTGAAATCGTACTTCGAAGCGCAGATCCTCGAGACCGAGCAACAGCCCATCGACTGCGCGCTGTGACACGCAGATAGAAAACACCCGCGCCAGCCGCCGCCGGACGGCGAATGGCTGGTTGGGATCGAGCAGGGCGTCGATCAGCTCACCGACACGTTCCTCGGCAATCTTGCGCAACGCCCGCACGGCGTCTTCGGCGACCGGATCCCAGGCGAGGAGGGGGATCACGTGTGGGACCAGTGTCGGCGGGAGCCCTTCCTCGTCGCGCAGCACACTGAGGACGCGGTCCCGATTCCGCGACTTCAGCGCCATGATCTCCATCACCTCCGGGTCGCCGACGGGAACCGGGTGCTCCATGGTCATCGCACCCGTCAATGAGGTCGTCACGATCGTACGGTCGCGTGTCAGGCCGGCCGTGAACGGCGTGCGGAGCGTGCGAATCATCGCCGTGCGCGTCGTGATGTCTTCCACGTCCGACAAGTCGAGTTCGACCGCGCGATCGAGCAGGCTGCGCTCGAGTGTCTGGATATAGCCGGTACTGAGTCGTCTCGCCACGACGATCGCCACCCCGGAACATGCAACGGCGGCGAGCAGGATCGCGCCGTATTGCTGCGTCGCCGGGAGCAGGATGAGCAGCCGCACCACACCACCGCCGACCGCATCGCCGAGCCGATCGAAGCCGACATCGATGATCGACTTGGCGGCGCGTTTCTCGTCGGCCGGGATCGGCGTATAGAAGATCTCGTAGCCAGTCCGGAACAGCGAGCCGCGGAAGACCGACTCACCCGTGCGCGCGAGCAGCGCGCCAGCCAGGCCAGGAAACGCAAGTCCGAGCAGGCCGCCGACCGTCAGCGCGATTGACGGCGTGCTTGCTGTAAGACCCAGGCCCAACCGCTCTAGCGCCAGGGCGCTCGACGTGGTCTGGACCAGGAACGACAACAAGCTGACACCCGCGTAATAGAGCGCGAAAAAGCGCAGCAGGCTGTCGCCGCGTCCGAACGTCTCGACGGCCTGAGCCTTGAAGACGTAGTCGGCCAGCGCGGCGCCGATCGTCCCGAGCAGCACGAGTGCCGCGAGATTGCGCAGATACGGTGCCTGTGCCAGCACATGGAGACCAGACTGCGGCGACGTCGCGGCCAGATCAGGCGGCACAGTCTCGAGCGTGGCGTGCTGCGAAGGCGGCGCCGATTGCGCAAGCCGCCGAATCTGCCAGGCGCAGAACACGTTGACAACGGCCAACAGCGGCAGCATCGCCGTCACCCCAACCATGACCGCCACGCGTTCGGCGACGAGCGCACCACCAAGGCCGGCGAGCGTCCCGACGCCGGCGATTCGGCCGAAGTGATGCCGTGCGGTGTGCGGATCGAAGCGCTCGGTGGCAATCAGCCAGAAGCTCGAACCGAGCATTGGACCCAGACCGGAGATCTGCAGGTAGACCAGCCGCGCCGCCAGGACCGGCGTCGAGAACGTCAGCAGCCACGAGGCAAACAGCAGGGCGCCGCTGAGCGCGAAGGCAATTGGCACGAACGTCGCCGGCGATACCCTCTGCAGGCCACGCGAGCTCGCTATCACAAGGAGGATCGACACCACGGCTGTGGCGATCACGATCGTCGGCAGCGTTGTAACGTCGAGGTTCGCGAGGTACAGCGCGTCCCGCGTGGCCTTACCGGCGATGAACTGCGCGCTCACGGCCGCCGAGCAGATCATCGCGATCATGACTGCCGGGTCGGCCCGGGTCTGTGATGAGGTCATCGGAACAGTCGGGGTACGGGGAATGCGCGCCTTCGGCACGCGAGAACCCCTCGATGCGAGACGATTTCGTTCATGGTATCACCCGCCTTCGCGTTAGGGCTTCGGCGTGGCAGGCCCTGCCTTTCGTCGGACGTAGCCTGCCTCCGGCGGGCCAACCTGACCAGGGCAGCTTGCGTGTATCCGGACAGTTGGCGTGCCCAGGACACTGGCAGGTGGTTCGTTCTCGTCCCGGTCCGCCGAACCGGTAGAAAGTGATCGTGTTCTGTATGATGCGTGGGTCCCTATGACCAGAACTCGCGTTCGATCGGTCATATCTGCCGGCGCCATCGTCCTCGCGTTGTGGGGTCCCGCGGCGCTGGCGCAAGGCCGCGCTCAGGCCACCGCGCTACCCGTGCTCACCGATCTCGACGGCACGATCGAATCACTGGTCCGCACCGTCGATCCATCGGTGGTGCAGATCTTTACGTCCGGACTCGCGACAAGTGAAGGCGTGGTGAAGGGGCCGTCGGATCTCGTCACCCCGGTGCGAGCCAGCGGCTCGGGCGTCGTCGTGGACGCCGAGGGATTCGTCATCACCAATGCGCACGTCGTGCGCGGTGCGTCGCGGATCCGGGTCGAAGTGCCGGTGTCCCCGGCCGGGCAGTCGCTCCTCGCACGCCGCAGCCGCATCGTCACGGCGCGGCTCGTCGGCTTCGACCAGGAGACCGACATCGCGGTGCTGAAAATTGATGCGAGCGGTTTGCGCGCGCTGCCGTTCGGAGACTCCGACGGCCTCAAAGCGGGGCAGGTCGTGCTGGCGTTCGGCAGCCCGTTGGGCCTGCAGAACTCGGTATCGCTTGGCATTGTCAGCGCTGTGGCCCGGCAACTCGAGCCCGAATCGCCGATGGTCTATATCCAGACCGACGCGTCGATCAACCAGGGCAACAGTGGCGGCCCGCTGGTCGATGCGAGGGGCCATCTGGTCGGCGTCAACACGCTGGTCGTGTCCACCTCCGGCGCCAACAGCGGGCTGGGGTTCGCCGCACCGAGCAACATTGTCAAGACGGTGTTCGATCAGATCAAGCAGAGCGGCCGTGTGCGACGGGGTGAGATCGGTGTGAGGGCGCAGACGGTGACCCCGGTGCTTGCAGCGGGACTGGGTCTGTCGCGCGACTATGGCGCAGTGCTCGCTGATGTCGTGCCCGGTGGGCCGGCCGATCGCGCGGGCCTGGCCGTCGGCGACCTGGTGCTGTCGATCGATGGCAAGCCGATCGAAAACGGACGTCAGCTCAACGTGACGCTGTATCGCAAGGCCGTCGGCGACGTGGTCAGACTCGACGTGTTGCGCAACGAACAGGTCAAGACGGTGAACGTCTCGGTGGCCGAACGCAACGATCCGCTGTCGCGGATTACCGGGCTCGCCGATCCACGACAGAACGTCGTCGAGCGTCTCGGGATCCTCGGTGTGACCCTTGGGCCCGACGTTGCGGCGCTGCTACCGCTGTTGCGCGCGAAGTCAGGTGTGGTGGTCGTCTCGGCGACGGCCGGCACGTTCGACGCCGACAGCGGCGTGCTCGTGCCCGGCGATGTGATTCATGCGGTGAACGGCACGTGGATCATGACGCTCGAGGCGCTGCGCGGCGCACTTGCGGGCAAGAAGGCTGGGGATGCCGTGGTGCTGCAAATCGAGCGTCTCGGTCTTTTGAGTTACATCGCGTTCACTCTCGACTAAGCGTGCTGTTCTTCGAGTTCTTCCCGCTCTTCGTCGCGCTCGTTGGCGTGGTCGCCGCCGTGTTCCTCTTCATGAGAGACCGTCGCGCGCGCGCGGCCAACGAGCCGGAGGATCCGATCGCACAGCGAAAAGAGCCCTCTCCTGACGACGATGAGCGCGGCCCGGGGCTGCGGCCAAGCATGCGGGCATAAGAACCTCGCGGGACGACCGACGTTCGTCGCGTCGCGCGAGCGGACGAAGTCTTCGAGCAGGTGGGAGCCGTCCTGATGCCGTGGCGATGTTGGCGTCCTAATCTATTTCTTCGCGGCGTGCTCTTTTGCCAACTCCAGATGGAGCTTGGCCAGCGCGCGCAGCGCCTCTGCAGCCTCGCGGGAATGCGCGGCATAGTGTCGCGCCTCGCCAAGCAGCTTCGCCTCGCTCTTCTCATAGAGCGTCGCCAGGTCTTCATGGACTTTGGCGTCGTTCTCATGCTCGACCGCGTGCGCCGTGTAGTGCGCCGCAAGTTTCTGATGTTCCTCGGCGGTGCTGTGGGACTGCGCCACTTTCTTGAAATCCTGGTCCGAGAGCTGGCCAGTCTCTGCGTAGGCGAGCGAGCACAGGGCCAATGCCGCCACACCGACGTACGAACAGAGTCGTGTCATGCGTTTGCCTCCATCTTCAGTTGCCGTCTGGTGACAGCCAGCGCAGACGCGCCGCTCTCCTGACGTAACAGTTCGATGGGCGGCTGGGGAGCAACGCGCGTGCCACGCACGCACATTGGAGATCTCGCGCGATATCCGCGAGAACGTGCGGGAGGCTGCGAAGTTGCTCGCAGCACTGCGGAATTTTTCCCCGTCCGATCTAGTCGTAGTACTGCGGCGCCTTCTTCAATTTGGTGATGAACTCGTAATCGTGCTCGATCCAGAGCGGCATCTTCGTCTTCCCGAGGTAGTCCTCGATCACGCGCCGTGAGGCCGCCGACTGCTCGGGGCTGAACTCGTTGTCCGGCGGCCGCCGCTTGAAGCTGCGCTCCTCGCGGTAGTGATAGAGATCACCGCTCAACATGATGGGTCCCGTCTTCGCCAGTTTGAGAACCAGGACCTGATGCGCCGGAGTGTGGCCGGGCGCGGCCTTCATGATCACGCTGCCATCGCCGAACACGTCGTGCTCATCCTTGTCGACGACAACCACCTGGCTGCCCTTCAGAGACGAGTAGAACGCCGGATTCACGCGCGGGTTATTCTCGGCCCACATGAAGTCGCGCTCCGCGGCGCGCGTCAGCCACGTCGCCGCGGCAAACGCGTTGAGGTTCGCGGTGTGGTCGATATGCGCGTGCGAAACCGCGACGTAGGTGATGTCCTCAGGCTTATAGCCAACCTGCGCGAGTTGGCTCTTCAGCGTGCGCGTGACAACAGCTGCGACGGTCGGATTGACGTTGGCCTTCGCGTTGTTCGTCTGCGCCTCGACGACGCTGTCAGGAATGACGCCGACGTCCCACATCAGCGTCCCGCGCGGATGGGCGATCAGGAAGCAGGGCACCGGCATGCGGATCTCGCCGACCTCCTGCATGGTGACGTGATAGCGCTCAACCCCCTCGCGATTGGGCGTGAGCGTGCCGCAGTCGAAGACATAGAGCCGAAGCGATTTCACCGCTGGTGATTTCGTCTGCACCGAGACGGGAGCTGATAGGGCTGCCTCAATCGCCACGGCTGCCGCGAGCGCCGCGGCCCATCGCAGGTGTTTCATCACGCTGAGAGTATAGGGCGAGTTACCAGCGAAACGCTGTCTGGGCCGTCTGAGTGGCCAGCCGCTCATGGAGCATCATGGCCGTCTCGCGGGCAAGGTAGGGGATGCTGATTCGGTGGACTGGAGAGGCGCTGCCGGCCGTATCGACACGGATGCCCGCCATTGCAGCTCGCCGATCGAACGGAGACTCGGCACGCCCAACCACTTGAATCTTCGCGATCGGCACAACCGTGTTCTGCCGCCACCACCACCCGCTGCGCAGAACGAGTGCGTCTTCAGTGACAGCCCAATGTGTATGGCGAACGTGTTGCCAGGCCAGAGTCACGATCCAAGGCACTGTGATCGCCAACACGATGAGTCCTGCCCAACCGAACCAGAAAACGAATGGCACGACGGTGATGAACGGCAGGACGAGAGCGGGCTTCACCGCGCGCCGAAACGCGCGCGGGTGCAGCGGCTGCCACGCGACGCTGTCGAGATCGAACCCGGGAAGCACTTCGTGCACCAGCGCCCGAACGGCGGCCTTCCGAATGATGGGCGCCAGCCGCTCGCGCGGCTGCGTGCGTTGTCCGTCGTGAGGAGAGCCGTGTCCGCCCGCGGTTTCCACACGCACTGACATCCGATTGACGAGCCGCTGTAGCGGTGACTCGGTGACGGTCAATGACTGCACGCGTTTCAGCGGAACGGTGGTGGTCACACGCGTCAGCAGGCCGTATTCGGTCCGCAGGTCTTCTCCAACGCGGGTGAGATGGAACTCGTGCAGGCGCAGGAACGACCACACCATCGACAGCACGCGCACGAGCAGCAACAGTCCGATAACGCCCACCAGCAGAATCGCGACGCGTCCGAACGAGGGCAGTCGGCCCGCGGCCACTGTGGCTATCGTGTCACGCAGCAGTCCGGGCGCATACGCGCCGCTTGTGAGCTGCTCCCACACCGATCGAAACAGCCCGGCCTCCCACAGCACGCCGTACGCGGCCGCCACGATCACCATGCCACGGTTTTCGAGCAGCCCGTTCAGCAGCAGCTCGCGTACCGGCAGGTAGAGCAACGTCCGGCCGTCCTCGCGCTCCGCGCGACGCTGCCCAGGTTCGGTCTCGGCCGCGGTGCCCTGCGTCGTCAATGGTTCCGGTTCCGGGACCGCAACCAGCGCGCGTCCGGCGAAGACGCGGCGGCGCATTTCGTGGAAGACGGTTTCGTGCAGGACGCTGATCGTCGCTTCAGGGGCCGTTCCACCGCCGGTTTCGACACGAACCTCGGCGACGCCGAACAGACGGTGGGCGATGTTTCTCACTGCATCGAGGTTCTGGATCCGCGCATACGGCACGTGGCGTTCGTTGCGAAAGAGGATGCCCGAGCTGATGACGAGTTCCGTACCCTCGTAACGCAGACGGAACGAGAAGTAGCGCACCAGCGCCGCGATGGTCGCTGGAATCAGAAAGAGCAGGATCCAGAACTGCCAGTTGGCGATCTCCAACTCGCCGGGCATCCATCGGTTCATCCATCGCGCGGGTCCCCATCCTCCAGGATCAGAGGGCTGTGGCGAGGAGCGGCCGCTGGTCAGGATGAGCACGACCGCTGGCAGCAGAAATGCTCGGAGGCTGCGAGCCAGCGCAAACAGGACGGACGAGGGGTGCAGGCGATGATCAGACGGCATCGCCCTGATCACGGGGGAGCAGATGCGCGCGGACGCGCTGCGCGATGGTGAACTCGAGACCGGGCAGCTTCACTTCGGAATGCTGCGTGCCCGCGGTGTAGACGACCAGCGTGCCGAGGCCATGCCGGCGCTCGAGCGGCCCTTGCGAGACATCGGTATGCTGGATCCGCGATCGTGGAACGTTGGTGATCGTCCGCCAGTACACGCCGCGCAGGATCTCGAGACCAGCCTCGTCGACGCGGTACCACGTGTGGCGATAGGCGATCGCCGGCCAGTGTTGCAGGTGCCAGCCGAGTGCGCCGATGACGACGAGCCACAGTGGCAGAAGCAGCGCGCCAAGCTCGAGAATCCCGCTTGCCACCCACAGCGACACGACCGCCACGAACGACCCTGCCGCCAGGATAACGATGAAGATCGCGGCGTGCAGCCGCTGAACGGTGATCCAACGCGGGTCGAGCTGACGGCTGATGCCGTCGGCGATCGAGTCGGCTGTGCCGGAATCCATCGACGAAGACGACTCTATTACAATCACCGCACGTCCGGCTGAAGCCGGACACTACATCGATGCCCATCTCTCGCCGCCTCCTGTTGCAATCGCTGATCGCTCAGCCGCTGCTGGCGCGCGTTGCGTGGGCGCAGGCACGACTCCTCGGCAGACCGAAGCCGCTGCCCGCCGGTGCCGTCACGCATGACTGGACGTCGTTCCTCGGCCCGACGCACAACGCGGTGTCCACTGAGACGAAGCTGACTCGCACGCTGCCGCCACCACTCATCTGGGAATTTTCGAAAGGCACCAGCTATTCATCGCCGGCGATCTCCGGCGATCGGCTCTTGTACATCTACCGCATCGGCAATGAGGAGATCGTCGAATGTCTGGACGCTCTGACGGGTGTCAGCCGCTGGCAGTTCAAATACGCCACGGTGTTCGAGGATCGCTACGGCTATAACAACGGACCGCGCGCGAGTCCGGTTATCGATGGCAACCGCGTGTACACGATGGGGGCCGAAGGGAAGCTACATTCCCTGGACCTCGCCGCGGGCAAGGTGCTGTGGAAGCGCGACCTCCGCGCCGACTACAAGGTGCCGCAGGATTTCTTCGGCACAGCGTCCTCGCCGCTCGTCGAAGGCCGTGTGCTGATCGTCAACGTCGGTGCACCAGGCGGTCCGTGCGTCGTCGCAATGGATACTGCGACGGGGAAAGAAGTGTGGCGCGCCGGCAATGCGTGGGGGCCGAGCTATGCGTCACCGGTACCGGCAGTCGTGCATGGTCAAAGACGTGTCTTCGTGTTTGCCGGCGGCGAATCCGATCCGCCAACCGGTGGGCTCATGTCGATCGATCCGGCGAACGGCAAGGTGGACTTCTCGTTCCCGTGGCGCAGCCGTAGTTACGAGTCGGTAAACGCGTCGTGTCCGGTCGTCTTCGACAACAAGGTCTTCATCTCGGCGAGCTATCGCACCGGCGGCGCGCTGTTGCAGATCAACGCTGACTTCTCGCACAGAGTCCTGTGGACGACGCAGGAGTTTGGGCTGCACTTCAACACGCCCATCTATCGCAACGGGTATCTGTACGGGTTCGATGGCCGCAATGAACCCGACGCGTCGCTGGCATGTATCGACGTGGCGACGGGAAAAGTTGCGTGGCGCGAGATGCCAGAATGGAACGAGACCGTCGGCGGCCGTCAGGCCACTGTCGGCACGTACCGCGGTTCGCTACTCGCTGTTGACGGCAGCTATCTCTGCCTCGGCGAGCTCGGACACCTGATGTGGATGGATCTGACGCCGAAGGGCTACAAGGAAATCTCGCGAGCCTGGCTGTTTCAGGCCCGCGAATCATGGACGCTGCCTGTGCTTAGCCGCGGGTTGCTCTACGTCGCGCAGAACACCCGTGAGATCAACCGCGGTACTGCGCCGCGGTTGCTTTGCTACGATCTCCGCGCCTGAGCCCTGCCTGCCACACGCACTCGAGCTCATCGTGGCAACGCGGGTTCAGCGATGATGCCTGTGGCGAGAACGGCCGGCGCGCTCTGCTGCGGTTCCATCTGATAGCCGTACACGAACTGCTTGAACTCAGGGTGCAGAAAATCGGCGCCGAACTTGAACTGTTTCATCTCTTTGAATGCCTGCTCAGCGCCCCATTTGTCGTGAGTTATGCGATAGACCGCCGTCATGACACCCGTACGATGTCGCCCGCCAGCGCAGTGCACATAGACCGGCTGGTTCGCCGGGTCGTTGACCAGTTTCAAAAATGAAGCGAGCTGTTCTCTGGTCGGCGCCACGCGGGTGGTCATGCCGATGCGCTTGAACTTCATGCCGGCTGCCTCGACGAGCTTTTGCTCGGCGGGATCGAACTCGCGCTGAAGATCGATGACCGTCTTCACGCCGAGCGCCGCGAGATCGGTGTAGTCGCGGCCGGTCGGCTGGGCTCCGCGGAAGTAGTTCGCGTTGACCTCGCCAAAGTTGTCGATGTGAATCCGCGTGCGTGACGCGCTGGCGCCAGTGGATGTGGTTTTGTCGGCGGCGGCAGTACCGACGACTGGCGACAGCGCAAGCGCCGAGGTTAAAGCGAACGACAGCACAGCTCTCTGGACGTGGCCCATGGGACACCTTCGATCGTATTGAGTTCGAGCTCTGACGCGGCTGCGTCGGTTCATGGCCCTAACGGGCAACTGCAGTGCCATGTGTTCTTGTGACGTTCGATGCACGGTTCGTGGTTTGTATAGCCGAGCCGTGCTACGGATGCCGTGAATTTTCCGCGTCGCAGCGACAAGGAAGACAACTCGGCTGCTGTGGCACTGCCTTAATTGTCATCGTGCGTTCATGGATATGTCCGTACCATGACGATGGAGGCACGATGCGCGCGAGATGGGCCGCACGAGTGATGTTGGCGCTGGTGGTGGCCACGACTCAGGCCGCCGCTCAAACGCCGGAACCACCACCAACGGAATCCGCACAAGGCGGACAGGACACAGTGCCGCCCGTTGAGCACACCGGCTGGAAGACGCTGATCAAGGACACGGGCCGAGACTTTGTGGCGTTTCCACGACGCAAATCCACATGGGTCCTGCTCGCGGGCGGAGGCGTCGCGGCGCTCGCGGTCCATCCGGCTGACGACTATGTCCAGAGCCACATCCTCGGGAACGACGCCGCCGACAAATTCTTCAAACCCGGCAAGATCATTGGGGGCGCGCCGTTTCAGTTCGGTGTGTCCGTGGGGTTGTGGGCGGTCGGACGCTACATCGTTCCGGCGAAGGACGGGTCGCGTACCAACAAGCTCTCGCATCTCGGGTTCGACCTGATGCGCGCGCAAATCGTCTCGCAGGCATTGGTCCAGGGCATCAAATACACGGCGCAGCGCGATCGGCCGACCGGTGAGTGCTGCGCCTTTCCCTCTGGTCATGCCGCCACCGCATTTGCAGCTGCGTCAGTCGTCGAGCGGCATTTCGGCTATCGCGCATCGTGGCCGGCGCTGCTGGCAGCGAGTTATGTCGGCGCCTCGAGGCTGGTCGAGAACCGCCACTGGTTGAGTGACGTCGTCTTTGGTGCGGCTCTGGGCGAAGCCGTTGGATGGACGATTGTCGGACGTCATGGCCGATCGGAGTACGCCTTGCAGCCCGTGCCTGTGCCCGGGGGGATGATGGTGGCGCTCGTGCGAACGCCGTGACTCCCGATCCACTCAGTCCGCGACTCCGGGTGTATTCTGGCCCCGGATAACCACTCGGACTTATGCGCATCCTCCTCGTGGAAGACGAGCCGCGTGCGGCGCAGATGCTGGCGAGAGGTCTTCGCGAACAGACGTATGCCGTCGATGTCGCGGGCGACGGCGACGAGGCGCTCTACCACGCGTCGATCACTGACTACGACGCGGTGATCCTCGACGTCATGCTGCCGCGGCGCGACGGGTTCAGCGTGTGTCAGCAGCTGCGTGCGTCGGGCTCCACGGTTCCGGTCCTGATGTTGACGGCCCGCGACGAGATTGAGTCGCGCATCGAGGGTCTGGATATCGGCGCCGACGATTACGTCACCAAGCCATTCGACTTCGGCGAGCTGCTCGCCCGCCTGCGCGCGTTGACCCGCCGCGGCCATCGGCCGCTGACCCCGCATCGCCTCACCGTTGGTCCGCTGGAGATCGACACGCGCGCGCGTCGCGTGACTCGTTCGGGAACGGTGCTCGAGCTCACCTCGCGCGAGTACGCACTGCTCGAGTTCTTGATGCTCAACGCTGGCGCGGTCGTCGGGCGCGCGCTCATCGCGGAGCACGTGTGGGACAACGACTACGAGCCGCTGTCGAACGTCATCGATGTGTATATTCAGCGATTGCGCCGCAAGATCGAACGGCCGGGCACGCGCGCACTGCTGGTCACGCGGCGCGGCGAAGGCTACATGATCGAGACGGGCGACGCGACGTGAGCTTGTCCATCCGCGCACGCCTGTCGTTGTCCTATTCGGCGCTCGTCCTCGCGGTCCTGGCGACCGCGACTGTGGTCATCGCCGGTATCGAATCGCGGAGCAGTCTGGCCCGCCTTGACGCGGAGCTGCAGCGTCTCAACCTGACCCTCGGCGCCGTCATGCTCAACGAATTTGGCGAGGGTCTCGATTTGTCCGGTGCGGCACTGGAAGCGAGCTCCGAGGTGGTCACTCCGGGACGCATTCTGCTGATCGCAAAAGAGGACGGATCAATCGTGCGAGCGTGGGGTGGCACGGTCCCCTCGTCCTGGCATCCGGATGTCGCATCGCCAAACGCCGCTGCCTCGTCAGTGACACTGAACGGCGCGAACTATCGAACGGCCGCACGCCGCGTCGTCGCGGACGGGCGCCACGCCTTTGTGGTCGTGGTCCTGGCCGCGATGGCGCCCCTCGAAGAAGATCGGCGCGAACTGTTCGGCACACTGAGCGTCGGCATCGCCGCTGCGCTGATGGTCGCTGTACTTGGCGGCTTGCTGATTGGGAAGCTCGCACTGCGTCCGCTCTCGGCGATGGCCGAACAGGCTGCCGCGCTCGGCGAACGCAATTTCACAACACGACTGGCCGCTCCTAATCCCCGCGACGAGCTCGGCCGGCTCGCATCAGCATTCAACGGACTGCTTGGCCGGCTGTTATCGGTGCTGTCATCGCAACGCCAATTCATGGCTGACGCCTCGCATCAGCTGCGCACACCAGTGTCGGTGTTGCGAACCACCGCCGATGTGACGCTTCGTCAGCCGCATCGGCCCGAACACGATTACCGTGAGGCGATCACCATCGCTGCCGAGCAAGCCGTCCGGCTGACCAAGCTGGTGGACGCGATGTTCGTGTTGTCACGGGCGGAAGCGGGTGGCCGCACGCTCCGCCCCGAACCGGTGTATCTCGACGAGATTGTTGCGGACTGCGTTCGCGAGCTGAGTGTGATCGCCGCGGAGCGAGGCGTGCGAGTGGTCGCGATAGGCGACACCGACGTGCCTTTTGTTGGCGATGACGACTGCCTGCGGCAGTTGTTCACGAATCTGTTGGACAACGCGTCCGCGCACACACGCGCCGGCGGTCTCGTGACCGCCGATACTCACGTTGCTGAACACCAGATTCGCGTGCGTATCACCGATCAAGGCGAAGGGATCCCGACCGCCGATCGCGAGAGAATCTTCGAACGGTTCACCCGACTCGATCAACGACGTCCAGGTGCCGGCCTCGGACTCCCGATTGCGCGGTGGATGGCCGAAGCGCATGGCGGCACGCTCGAACTCGATTCGTCCAGCAGCGAGGGCAGTGTGTTCGTCGTGACGCTGCCGCGCGCGGTCCGAGCTGACGCCACGCCAGCGCGATCTGACGCTCAGGGATTCGCCATCCCGACAACGGGCACACTGAAGGAATCGGGCACCGGCTGAGGCTTGACGAGCGCTTTCCTTCGCAGCCTCTACGTCCTTTCCGGCCGGCGACGCCTTCGATGAAACACTGAATACAGCCCGGGGATCGCCAGTAGCGTCACTGGTGTCGAGAGCGTGAGGCCGCCAATCACTGCCAGGGCCAGCGGCTTCTGCAATTCAGCGCCCGCGCCCAGTCCGAACGCGAGCGGCAGCAGGCCGAATAGCGTGCAGCAGGTCGTCATGAGAATCGGCCGCAGCCGGATTCGACCCGCGTGCGCAATCGCCTCGTCGAACGGCTCGCCGCGTTCGTGCAGATGTTCTGAGACGTCGAGCAGCATGATGCCGTTCTTCACGACGAGGCCGATCAACAGAATCAGGCCCATCGCAGCGGTGACGTTCAGCTCCGTTCCCGTCAACGCCAGCGGCAGGAACGCGCCGCCGAGCGAGAGGGGAGCGGCGAGCAGGATCAGCGTGGCCGGAAGCCACGCGCGGAAATGGACGATGAGAATAGTGAAAACCAGCACGACCGCCAGCCCACACACCATCAGCAATTCACGAAACGCCTGCTGCTGCGACTCACGCTGGCCACCGATCTCGTAGGTGTAGCCAACCGGTAACTTGAGATCCTTCAAGCGCGATTGAATCTCGTTGACGGCACTTCCCATATCGCGCCGCTCGAGACGGGCGGAGACGAGCGCCATTTGCCGGAGGTTCTCGCGCAGCAACTCCGCCTGGCCGTTGGCGCGCGTCGTGTGCGCCAGGCTCGACAGCGGCACGAGACCACCTTCGCTGGTTCGGATGAGCGTCTCCGGCAACCGAGTGGGATCGAATCTGAACGTGTCTTCCAGACGAACGCGAACCGGGACGCGGCGATCGAGGAGACGAAGGTCGGTTGGCACATCACCGAGCCATGACGCCGACATCTGCTGGCCGACCTGCTCCACCGTCAGTCCCACGCGGGCTGCGGCCACCGGATCGATCTGCCAGGTGACTTCAGGATTACCGCGCTGCATGCCGACAACGTCGACGACGCCGCTGACCTTCTCGAGCAACTGTTCGACGGAGTCGGCAATGCGCTCGAGCGCGTCGGGATCGTCGCCGAATACCTTGACTTCGATCGGCGTCGGCGCACCTTCGAGGTCGCCGAGCATGTCCTGCAGCAGCTGGACGAACTCGATCTCGGCGAGCGGTGCCGCCTCGTGCAAAGAGGGACGCATCGCCGAAATGATGTCCTCCGAGGATCGATCGCGCTGGTCGCGCGGCTTCAGCCGGACGAGGATGTCGCCGGAATTCTGCGCGGTCGCGAACAGACCCAACTCCGATCCAGTCCGTCGTGAGTACGACGCCACGTCGGGAACACCGGCGATGACGCGTTCCATCGCCCGCACCTGCCGGTCTGTTTCCTCGAGCGAGGAGCCCGCCGGCGTCAGGTAGTCGATCACGAACCCGCCTTCATCAGCCTTGGGCAGGAAGCCGGTGCCCACCGAGTAGAACCCGATGACGCTTGCCGCGGCGAGGATTACCGCCAGCAAGATGGCTGCGACGGGCCGTTTCACGATCGTCGTCAAGGCACGAGCGTATGTCTGCGTCAGCCTCGTCTCAGCGCCTCCAGGCTGCCGTTTCATATGGTGACGACGAAATGCCCATCGCGCCATCATCGGCACTACCGTGATCGAGAGCGCAAGCGATAGCAGGACCGCCACAGCAAGACTCGTAGAGAGCGCACGGAAAAACTGACCGATGACTCCGGACAGCAGGCCAAGCGGCATGAAGACGACGACCGTCGTCAGCGTCGAGCTCACCAGCGGTCCCATCAACTGCTGCACGGCGTCGATGACGGTCTCGTCGCCTTCCGACGCCCGCCGGTGGATGTTCTCGACCACCACCACGGCATCGTCAATGACCAGGCCGATGGCGACGGCGAGTCCGCCCATCGACATCAGGTTGATCGAACCGTGGAAGAGCCGCAGGAACACGAACGTCGGGATGACCGCAAGCGGCAGCGTAGATGCGGCAATCAGCGTCAGCCGGACGTCGCGGAGGAACAGAATCAAGACTACGACGGCGAGGACGCCGCCGATGAGAATGGCGTCGCGCACGTTGGCGATCGCGGCGCTGACGAATTCGGCGAGGTCATAGACCTTGGTCAACCGGATGCCCGAGGGCAACGACGTCGCGAGCGTCGCCAGGGCGGCATCGACGCCTTGCTTGACGGCCAGGATGTTGGCTTCGATCTGCTGAGAGATGCTGATCGAGATTGCGTCGCGGCCGTTGCCGGTGATGAGCAGCGTGCGATCGGGTGAACCCGGCGTGACGCGTCCGATATCCGACACGCGAATGGTCGCGCCGTTCTTCACCACCACCGGCGCGTCGGCGATCTGTTCGGCAGACTGCCATAGACCTGAGGCGAGCGACAGGTGCTGCTGCCCGGACTGTGGAAAGCGGCCGACCGGGAGCAGCTGGTTCTGGGCCTTCAGCGCATCAGCGACATCGACCACTGATAGACCGGCGGCTGACAGCCGCGTCGGATCGAGCGCCACCTCGATCTCACGAGAGTCGCTGGCCAGTACTTCGATGCGTCCCGCACCGGGGACGCGCGCGAGCTCGGGCTTGACGACATAGGTCGCGAAGTCGTTCAAGTCCGGTGTCGGGAGCGATCCCGTCATGCTCAGGATCAAGATCGGGAACACCGCAGGGGTCAGCCGCTCGACCGTCAGATCGAGGTCGGTCGGCAGTTCTCCGCGCGCCTCTGCGAGACGGTTCTGTACCTGCTGCAGCGCCACGATCATGTCGGTCGCCGGATCGAATTGTGCCGAGATCTCGGCGGCGCCGCGAATGCTGCGCGAACGGACGCGGCGAATGCCTGGCACTTCCATCACCGCGGTTTCGATCGGACGCGTGACGGTCAGCGTCATCGACTGCGGCGGCAGTGTTCCGCTGCGAGCGATGATCACGATGCGCGGAAACTGCAGTGGGGGATAGATGCCACTGGGCAAGGTGAAGGCGGCAATCGCACCGGCAACCACCAGCGCGAACGTCACGAGCAGCGCGGCCCGTGAATGCCTGGCGGCGACAGCGGCAACGCTCATTTCTCGTCTCGGGCTGCGAGCGTGACCTTCGCGCCATCGGGAAGGCCGTTCTGCCCGGATGTGATCACCATCTCGCCCAGTTTGACGCCGCTGATGATCTCGACGCGGCCGCCGTTCTCAATTCCGATCTTCACCTCGCGCCGCTTCGCGGTCTCGTTCTCGACCACGAAGACCGCATTCTCCTCGCCCTCGCGCACGATGGCCGATGCCGGAACGAGCACCGCGTTCATATGCGTGTCGGTCTCGATGCCGACCTGCACCGGCGTACCGACCGGGTAACGAGTCGGTTTCGCGAAGGCGATCCGAACCGCGACGGTGGCCGTCCCGGGTTGGACGGCTGCAGGTCGCGCCACGACTTTCAGGCTGTTGTCACCCGCGCTTGCCGGTGCGTCAACGATCCGCGCCGGTGCACCAACCCTGATACTCAGCGAGTCCAGGATTGGTACGGATGCGATGACTTCGACTCGCCGTGGATCGACTACGCGAAGGACCGCGTCGGCAGCGGTGGCTTCCACAAGATCGCCCGGGTTATGCGATCGCTTGGCGACGATGCCATCGAACGTGGCACGAACGACGCTCCTCGCGGCCATCGCTCCCGCAGCCGTCGTCGCTGCCTGTGCGGCGGCAACGTCCGCTTCTGCATCCGCGATCTCCCTGGTGGCATCTTCGACTTCCTTGCGCGCCGCGACACCGCGGTCGAACAAGTCTCTCGCCCTGGCGAGGGCGGCGCGCGCGTTCTCGAGCCGTGCCTGCGCGCGCTTGGTTTCTGCATCCTGCTTCGACACTTCCGCGGCGGTTGAGGGGATCTCGAATCGTACGAGGACGTCACCGCGCTTCACCGTGTCGCCCTCGGCCTTCGGTATCTCGACGATGCGAGCAGGCTCGGGCGCGACGACCAGCAGCTCTGCGCCAGGCGCTGGGGCGACGAGCCCTGTCGCATGCGCTTCGGCGGTAATCGATCCGGTTTCCGCCGCCATTGCCGTCACCGGGACAACCGTCTCGCTGTCGATTTCTTCCGGTGCGTCTCGATGACACGCGACACCCCAGAAGGTGATGCCGACGATCGCGAGCCACGCGGCTGTGCGAGTGATCATGGCGTAGGCGTTGTAGGCGTCAACGGTGCGCCGACGGCGCGCTCGAGATCTGCGATCGCGTTCTGCAGATCGGCGGCGGCCTGGATCGATCGCAGCCGCACGTCACGCGACGACTGCACCGCTTGCAGGTAGGCGGCGATGCCGGTTTGACCCAGTCGATAGGCGTCCTCGGCCATGCGCTCGAGTTCGAGCGCCTGGGGGACGATCTCGTCGCGATACCTGACGAACTGCTGTCGCTGCGATTCAGCGACAGTTGCCGCGGCGGTCACCTCACCGGCGATGCGCGCCGCGGTGGCCTCGCGTTCGCTCGTCAACTGCGCGAGCGTCGCGTCCTCGAGCCGGACGGCGGCCTGGTGAGTGGTCAAGACCGGAATTGAGATCGCCACCGCCGCGCGCCATCCGGTATCGAACTCGGGCTGGGCGACTCTGGTCAGCGTCGCTTCCGGCGTGACGTCCGGTGTTCGCAGCGCATGCGCAAGCGCGACCCGCGCGCGCTGCTCGTCGATCCGCCGATCGATGGCGAGGAGCTCGGCGCTCGACTGGCGGGCTCTCGCCACCACGGTTTCCACCGACAGCTCCGGCTCGATGTCCAGTGACGTTTCGACCGGCGTCGGCGCATCGAGGGGAAAGGCGAGCACGGCGTTGAGCCTGGCGCGCGTCGCATCCACCGTGCCGCGAGCCGCAGTCGCCTGGTTCTCCGCGTCGGACAGCGCCAGTTGCGCTTGCACCACTTCGAGACGCGGGACGCCGCCGGCGTCGAACCGCGCCCGCGCCGCGTCGCGCGCGCGCTGAGCCAGCATCTGCATGTCGATAAGGAGCGCGAGCCGGTTCTCCGCGATCACTCGCGCGATGAATGCGCGCCGCACGTCGGCGTGTACTTCGGCGATCGCGAGGTTCAATTCCGCCTCGCCAGTCTTGATCGCGGCATCCGCGACGGCGATGCGGCGGGCGCGTTTGCCCCCGAGTTCCAGCGGAACAGCGAGGGTGTAGCCCTCCTTTGGTGTTTCCTTCGAGGCTTCAAAGCGAACCTCAGGATTCAGCCGCTCGGCAGCGACGTCGCGCGACGCGATGTTGATCGGGCGGCGGAGCCGGGCGGCGATGATACGAGGATTGGCGGTGAGCGCGCGGGTCACCGCGGCGCTGTAGGTCAGGGCCGCCGCCGGCGACTGCCCCTGGTCTGCGGCCGCAGCGAGAACGGTCGACGCGAACGCGGCGATTGCAAACACCCGGCACGCATGGCGCACGCGCCAAGCATGCTAGGTGCAAGATGAATATTCGATTAATTCGATCCGCACTTGCCACCGGGGCAGCGGTTGTTCTCCTGACAGACGTATTCGAACAATCCGTCCTTCTCCCATTCGGGCTTGGCGATGATTTCGAACTCCTGCGACCACGGTTTCGTGAAGATCTTCGGGTCGTCAATCGTGATCGTGTAGGAGATGGCAGTCGGGCTCTTCCAGCGTAAGCGCTCGATGGTGTGCAGCGCGTCGCTGTGCATGCGGAACTCCTCGCCATTCGTGTAGTGGTGATCGTCGAGCGCCCACCGCTTGAAGTTGGTGGTGTCGATCACCAGCGTGTCGCCTTCCCACTTGCCGACCGGGTCGCCGTCGTACATCGGTTCGAGGCCTTCGCGGTGTGGACGGCCGTCGAGCGGGATGATCCGTGTGTTGCGCTGGAACTCGTGTACCCAGATGAGATGAGTCTTCGTCTGGAACAGTTGCATCGCATTGCCAGACAACACGCTGGCGGGGAAGCCGGCCGGCATGCAGAAGTCGCGCGGCTCGTCGTGCCTGGGATCACCGGTGCGCGGTTCGAAGAACGGCTCGCCACCTGGCTTGAGCGGGGCGAAGTTCTTGCTGTCGAAGATCGTCGCGTTCGAGCGACCGCGCGTGGCCCCTGGAAGATACGTCGGCCACTGGTACGTGCCGCCGAAGTCCGGCTTGCCGTCGGCGCTACGCGGGATTTGCGCCGGCTTCGCCGTGGACGTGTTCTGCGCGGAGAGCGGTGTCATCACCGTCAGCGCACCGAGGGCGAGCATCAGTAACAGCCAGCGTGTGTATCGCAGCATGGTGACCTCTCAGGCGAGTGTGAAGACTCCCCTCTACGCCAGGCGGGTCTGAAGACCCGCCTCTACTTCGATTGCTGATCCGCGGCTGACGCCGTGAACACGTTTCGGCCGTCCTGATACGTCACGCTGCGGCCGAACCCGTTATGCGATCCGTCTTTCGCCCGGAATCCATCGACGTTGACGATCGCGCCGACCACGAGCTGTTCTTTGCGGATGCCGCGACGCATCAACTGCCCGGGCGCGCCGCCCGACAGTCCCCACAGCGTAGTGGTGCCGTCAGAGTTCTTCACCTCGACGTAGTACCAGATGTGCGGATTCGTCCACTCGACCTTCTTGAGCGTGCCGGTCAGCTTGATCGGCTGCGTGTCGTCGAACTCTGCGGCAAACGAATGATGCGCGAGCAGTTTCGCGCCGCCGAGAAGACCGGCGAACAGTGCGATGAGCACGAGCGTCTTCATAACAACCTCGAAATAAAAGTCTAGTCCCTGACCGTCCTGTTCGAAAGCCTGGCCTCGCACGTTGACTCAGTGGACGGCAAGACAAGCCGGCCGCCCCCCAACGGTCAGAACTGATCGGCACCATCGACCCGAACGACTTCAGCTGGATCGAGATTCCCGGCAGCCGGGTGCAGAACCGCGGCACGATTCTGTCCCGCCTGCAGCGGTTCGAACGGGACGCCCCAGCGCTCACGCACTGGTGAGGAGCAGGAGCGCGTCCTCGGGTCTGAAGACCTGCCTCTACGAGCCGTGTGGTGGTGCGGCTCGCTCGGCGATGAATCGCGCTGCCAGCGCCGTCCATCCCGTCTGATGACTGGCTCCGCAGCCGCGGCCGGTCTCGGCGTGGAAGTATTCATGGAACTGCATCAGATCCCGCCAATGCGGATCGTCGGCATGCTTCCGATCGGTCCCGAAACACGGACGACGGCCTGAGCCGTCGCGGAGGAACAGCGAGGCAACGCGTCTCGAGATCTCCCGGGCGACCTGCTCGAGCGTCAAATGCCGTCCTGATCCAGTCGGGCATTCGACGGTGAACGCGTTTCCATAGAAGTGGTGATACCGCTCGAGCGCCTCAACCAGCAGGAAGTTGAGCGGCAGCCAGATCGGCCCGCGCCAGTTCGAGTTCCCGCCAAAGAGTCCAGAGGTCGATTCACCAGGGATGTAGTCGAGACGATGCTCGTCGCTGTTGAAGCGCAGGGTAAACGGGTGCGATTCATGAATGCGCGAGACCGAGCGGATGCCGAACGGCGAGAGGAACTCCTGCTCGTCCAACATGTAGCGCAGCATGCGGTGGAGCCGCTCGCGCGACGGGATGGCGAGCAGCCGGTGTGGTCCGTGGTGCGCCGACGTTGCCATACACGTGATGTGCCGGGCGAGGTCTGGACGATTGACCAGAAACCAGTCGAGGCGCTTCTTGAAGCCTGGCAGCGCGTCGATCGTCGTCTGGTCGAGGACCTCGACCGCGCAGAGTGGCAGCAGGCCGACCATTGATCGGATGGGCAGGGGCACCACGTGCCCGTCGATCGAGAGGCGGTCGTAATAGAAGCCGTCAGCCTCGTCCCAGAGTCCGGTCCCCCCGAGCTCATTCATCGCATCGACGATGGCCACGAAGTGTTCGAAGAACTTCGACGCCATGTCCGCATACGTCGGGTCTTCTCTCGCCAGTTCCAGCGCCATCGACAGCATCGTCGAACAGTAGAACGCCATCCACGCCGTGCCGTCGGCTTGCCGCAGTTGATGATTCGACGGCAGCTCTGAGCGGTTCAGGACGCCGATGTTGTCGAGACCGAGAAAGCCGCCAGAGAAGAGGTGACGGCCATCGACGTCCTTGCGGTTGACCCACCAGGTGAAGTTGAGCAGCAGCTTCTGAAAGACGCGAGAAAGGAACTGATGGTCGCGATGACCGGGTTCACCGGTCATCTTATAGACGCGCCATGCCGCCCATGCGTGGACCGGTGGATTCACGTCCGAGAGTTGCCACTCGTACGCGGGCAGCTCACCGTTTGGGTGCATGTACCACTCGCGCAGGAACAGCACGAGTTGATCCTTGGCGAACTCGGGATCGAGCGGCGAGAACGGAATCATGTGGAACGCCAGGTCCCACGCCGCGTACCACGGATATTCCCACTTGTCGGGCACACTGATGACGTCGCGGTTGTAGAGATGTGTCCAGTCCTCGTTGCGGACGTGCGCGCGTTCGGGTGACGGCGCCACATCGGTGGGATCGCCTTCGATCCAGTCCTTGACGACATAGTGATAGAACTGCTTCGTCCAGAGCAAACCTGCCGCGGCTTGCCGGCTCACCTGTCGTGCATCGCCGGTCACGTGCGAAGGGATCGTGGCCGCATAGAACGCATCCGCGTCGGCACGACGCTGCTGGAACGGCTGCTCGAATGCCTCCCCGAACCAATCATCAATAGACGATGACGGAGTGGCGACATCGGCCAGCCGCACACGCACGACTGATGTCGCGCCGGCGAGCACCTCGAAGACGTAATGCAGCGCCGCCTTCGTGCCCGTCTGCTCAGGATTCATCGCCTCGCGACGGCCGTTGATGATCGCCTCGCCGAAGGCGTCCTTGACGAATGGCGTGCGATTCGGGACGCCAAAGATGCGCTGATAGTTGGTTTCGTTGTCGGTGAAGAGCAGATCAGGGGCGTGCTTACCGAACGCATCGCCGCGCAGCTCGAAGGTGCCGAGCGTCACATGCTCGGCACGAATGCCGCGCACGCACCCTGCCCTGAGTGAAGGCGAAGGGTCTGCCCTGAGCGCATCCGCAGGGACTGCCGACATGTGCGGTCTGGGCCAGTACCCTTCGCCGGTTCGACCCCATGACCATGTGTTGCGGAACCATAGCGTTGGCAGCACGTGAATGCGCGCACGCTCCGGCCCGCGGTTGGCGACCTCGATTTGGATCAGGATGTCGTTGGCTGAGGCCTTGGCGTACTCGACCGTCACATCGAAGTATCGGTTCTCGTCAAAGATACCCGTGTCGCTGATCTCGAACTCAGGGTCGAGACGGCTGCGCCGGCGGTTCTCGTCGTAGAGCTGCTCGTAGGGAAAGGCCGCCTGCGGATACTTGTACAGCGCCTTCATGTAGGAGTGGGTCGGCGTCGAGTCCAGGTAGTAGTAGCACTCCTTCACGTCCTCGCCGTGATTGCCTTCCTTTCCGGTGAGACCGAAGAGCCGCTCCTTGAGAATGACGTCGCGTTCGTTCCACAGCGCGAGCGCGAAGCACAAACGGCCCTGCCGGTCGCAAATCCCCAGCAGTCCGTCTTCTCCCCACCGGTAGGCGCGGCTTCGCGCGTGGTCGTGCGTGAAGTATTCCCAGACCGTGCCGCGGGCAGAGTAGTCCTCGCGGACTGTGCCCCACTGCCGCTCGGCGAGGTACGGACCCCATCGCTTCCAATCCACTTCACGGGAGGTGGCCAGGGCGAGCCGCTGTGTTTCGGCGTTCTGTGGATGTTGAGGGCGAGTCATGTATGAGCCGGACCGTGAGTTAAACCGCACGCCATTATTTCTCGCAATGGGCACCGGTCGCGTCTCCTCGGGGATTTCCTGAGATGGCAACGACACGGGGGGTGTATACGTTGGAGAGTGGCCTTACAGTGTTGGGATGAAAATCGAAGTCGCTGAGAGCGCTGACGCGCTGAGCCACGAGGTAGCGGAGCAGTTCGTGCGCCTCACGACAGACGCCGTGCAGACGCGCGGCCGATGCACGGTGGCGTTGAGCGGCGGGTCGTCACCGGGGGGCGTTTACCAGTTGCTGGGGGCGCCGGCGTTTCGTACGCGCGTGCGCTGGAACGATATCCATTTCTTCTGGGGCGACGAGCGTCACGTGCCGCCCGATCATCCGGACAGCAATTACCGGATGGCGGTGGAGGCGATGCTGTCGAAGGTGCCCGTTCCGCCGGCAAACGTCCATCGCGTACGCAGTGAACTGCCCGATGCCGAACGCGCCGCACGTGAATACGAAGAGACGATTCTCGCCTGCGTCAACGGTGAGCCGCCGCCTCGATTCGATCTCATTCACCTCGGGATCGGCACCGATGGGCACGTTGCGTCGTTGTTTCCTGGGAGCGCCGCGCTCGAGGAACGCCAGCGGATCTGCGTCGCCAACTGGGTTGCGAAATTTGAAGGCTACCGCATTACGGTGACGCTGCCGGTCTTGAACGCGGCTCGCGCCGTCGTCTTTATCGCGACCGGAGTGGAGAAAGCCGCCATCGTGCAGCAGGTGCTCCGGGATCCCGTGTCGTCGCCGTTACCCGCGCAACTTGTCCAACCGGCCGACGGCGAACTGTCGTGGATGCTCGATCGCGCAGCGGCAGGTGAGCAGACATGATCACGCGTGTCTTTCTGGTGAGACACGGTGCCACGACGCTGACGGCCGACGACCGCTTTGCCGGATCCAGCGATGTGCCACTTGGCCCGGACGGGCAGGTTCAGGTCGAACGTTTGGCGGATCGCCTTGCCGCCGCGCCGCTGGCCGCACTGTATTCGAGCCCGTTGCAACGTTCCGTCACGACCGCCACCGTTGTCGGTCGTCCACACGGATTGGCGCCGGTGCTGGGTGACGGTCTGCGCGAGATCGATCACGGACGATGGGAAGGTCTTCGGCGGGACGAGGTGCAGCGCATGTATCCCGACGAATATGCCGCCTGGGAGCATGACCCGGTGCATGTCGCCCCGCAGGGTGGTGAGACCGGGAAACATGTCCTCGCGCGAGCGTTGCCGGTCATCAACGACATCATCCGGCGTCACGCCGGCCAGTCGGTCCTCGTCGTCGCGCATAAGGCGACCAACCGCCTGCTGATCGCGCACTGGCTGGGGTTCGACCTGCGAACCTATCGCGATCGCATCGAGCAATTGCCGGCCTGCCTCAACCTGCTCGACTTCAAAAGTCCCGACCAGGCTCGTCTGGTCCTCCTGAACGACGTCTCCCATTACGACCTCGCCGGCGCCCACGCCTGACTGAGGGTCTGACCCGGGGTCTGACCCCGGGTCAGACCCCAAACACCGTTCTGACAACGGCGGTTGTCAGCTGCGGGTATGTCTACGCTAGGATGGGGGCCGATATGAAATTCATCCTGCTGGTTTACAACGATCCCGCCGCGCTCGAATCGCTGCCAGCCGGCGACTTCGACAACAAAATGCGGCACTGTCTCGCGCATGCCGACGAACTCAAGCACCACGGCCGTCTCATCGAGTCGCAGATGCTGGAGGATGCCTCCACCGCGAAATCAGTGCGCATCCGCAACGGACGACAGACGACACTCGACGGACCGTTCGCGGAGACGAAGGAAGTGCTCGGCGGATTCAATCTGATCGAAGCCGAGAACATCGACGAGGCAATCCGCATGGCCGCCGAGTTCCCCTGGGCGCAGACGGGAACGATCGAGGTTCGCCCGGTCCGGGACATTGAAACCGTGCGGCAGCGAGTCAACAGTGTCGCGGCCACGTCGTCGATATAACCTTCATCACGCTTGATGTTCATCACGCGCCGCCGTCTGCTGTACGCGTCCGCTGCGACGGTGGTGTCGGGTGCCGGCGTGGGACTGTACACCTGGCTGGTCGAGCCGCACTGGCTCGAGGTTGTCAGACGGCCTCTGCCGATTCGAAGCCTCCCTTCGTCGCTTCGCGGCCGCACGCTCGCACAGTTGAGTGACCTCCACGTCGGGCCGCGGGTGTCCGACTCGTACATCCTCGAGACGTTCAGTCGCGTGGCCGCTCTCGCTCCGGACATCGTTGTCTATACCGGCGACTTCACCAGCTACGACACGGACGTCTACACCCATGCCGCGCGCGTCTATGCCGACGCGCCGCGCGGACGTCTGGCGACGTTCGGCATTCTCGGCAACCACGATTACGGCCAGAACTGGGCGCACCCAGAAGTGGCGGCACGCGTGACGATCCAACTCGAGGCGGTTGGCATTCGTATGCTGCGGAACGAGGTTGCTGATGTCGGAGGGCTGCAGGTCGCGGGCATGGATGAACTATGGGCGCATCGCTTCGACCCGGTTCGCACGCTGGCGGCGCTCGACCGTGACCGGGCGGCGATCGTGCTCAGTCACAATCCCGATACCGTCGATCGTCCCGGGTGGGACGGCTATTACGGCTGGGTGTTGAGTGGCCACACGCACGGCGGTCAGTGCAAGCCGCCATTCCTGCCGCCGCCGCTGCTGCCGGTTGAAAATCGGCGATATACGTCAGGGGTCTTCGAGTTGTCGCGGGATCGGATGCTGTATATCAGCCGCGGTATCGGCCACCTTCTTCAGGTGCGTATCAACGCACGTCCGGAGGTAACGCTCTTCGAGTTGCAGTCCGCGTAGAGGCGGATCTTCAGACCGCCTAGTCCCCTCCGCTTCCCGTGAATTGGTCGCTTTCATCGGCGAACAGCACGTTGAAGCTGGTGAGCGATCCGTAGCAGCCGCTGACGTATGCCTGCAGCTTGACCTTCACGTCCTCCGGCAGATCCGACGCATTCACCTGCTGCTCGAGCGTGCGCAGACGATTCCGCAGCATCACCACCTTGTGGAAGAAGGTCTCGATCGGCCAGCTCTTCTCCTGAATCCCCGGCGTGCCTGGCTTCAAGACCATCGTGCCACCGCGCCACTTTTGCGCGGGTGTGACCGGGGTGACGCCAGCCTCCTCGCGAATGATGCGGCGGAGCAGCAGCTCGAGATCCTCGGAACGGTCCTGAAGCGACATGAGTGATGCTGTCCTTTCGCGATCGCTGACCAGTGGAAACGCTCCCGACGGTTGAACGTTGGGTCTTGTTAGTGATTGGGAGTCGGGCGTCGGGAGTGGTTGGGCGTTGGGTATTGGGCGTTGCGAATTTGCAACAGTCCGAGGCCCGCCGCGATAGTTGTGCTGACTCTGGCAGAAGCCGCATTGCACCCGCAGCGGCCATCCCGCTTCGTCCACGACGATCACCGTGTGCGAGCGGTCGGTTTTGCACGCGCGGCAGAGGTCTTCGACCTCGTCTCCAGCGCGAAACACTCGATCAGTAGGCATTGGGCATTCCGCATTGAGCATCGTGCATTGCGGCGTATCTTCGCAACCTAAGTCAAAATCATGTCTCTACCATCGCTCCATGAACGAACGACTCACGACGCGCAGCGACTATGCGATGCGGCTGGAGCGGGTCTTCCGCTGGCTGGCCGATCATCTCGACGAGACGCTCGACCTGGCCAGGCTGGCCGAGGTGGCCGCCATGTCGCCATATCACTTTCATCGCACCTATCACGCGATGCAGGGTGAAACGGCGGCCGAGACGGTGCGCCGGCTGCGACTGCATCGCGCGGCCGTGGAACTCATCACCGGCGAACTGCCGGTGCCGCGTGTGGCTCGGCGGGCAGGGTACGGCAGTCAGGAAGCGTTTACGCGAGCCTTCAAGGCGGCGTATGGCGTACCGCCGGCTCGCTATCGTGCGTCGTTCGTTCCAGACCTGACACTCACAGGCCGGTCCAAAACGATCGGCCCAACACAAGCGGAGGACGCGATGGACACGACGACCTATCACGCAACCATTCGAGAGGCGCCAGCACTGACAGTGGCAGGACTGGCACATAGCGGCGACTACATCAACATCGGCAGCACGTTCGAGCGCCTGATGGCGATGGCTGGCGGCCAGGGGCTTCTCGGACCATGGACGCGATCGTTCGGCATCTACTATGACGATCCCGCGTCCACGCCGCGCGAGGCGCTGCGCGCCGACGCCTGTGTCACGTTGCCCGATGACAAAATGCCCGGCGGCGATCTGCAGTTGCGAGAGATTCGCGGCGGCCGTTATGCGGTCACGTTGCACGTTGGGCCGTACGCCGAGCTCCACTTCCCATATACGTGGTTGTACGGCACGTGGCTGCCGAAGAGTGGTGAAGAGGCGGCACATGCACCGAGCATCGAGGAGTACCTGAACGACGCGCGCGTTGTACCACCGTCGGAGCTGCGCACGGAGATCTGGTTACCGCTGCGATGAGGTCCAGCTGCCGCGTTCGCGCTCACGCGCTACGGCGCCCGAGAAAGCCGGACACTCCGTTCAGAAGTATCATTGGCTCCGATGAAACCGAGCGACTGCATTCTGTTCAGCGGAGGCGCACCAGGCGCCGAGGCGTACTTCGGCGCCTGCGCCGAGCGTCACGGCGTCGAGGAAGTGAACTTCACCTTCGACGGCCACAAGATCGATCGGCACCGCGGCGTACGTGTGCTCAATCACGAGGAGCTGCTGGCTGGCGACGTGAGTCTGCAGTACGTGTCGCGGTTGATGCATCGCCGTTACACCGAAGGTCCGACGCTGCGGAAGGTGCTGCAGACGCTCTGGTATCAGGTCAACAGCGGCCAGGAGATCTACGTCATCGGGTCGATTCTCGACGACGGGACGGTGCGCGGCGGCACCGGGTGGGGCGCCGAGTTCGCGAAGCTGTGCAACAAGCCGGTCTATGTGTTCGATCAGGATCGCGACCACTGGTCGCGATGGACGGGTGACGAGTGGGAGGCGCTCTCCGTGCAGACCGAGCCGGTGATCACGCATCCGCATTTCACCGGCACCGGCACACGAACGCTACGCGACAACAGCGCAAAGGCCATCGAGGCATTGTTCACGCGTTCGTTTTCGTAGATGTAGTGTCCGGCTTCGGCCTTCGTTGAAACTACGGCGGACCACCGTAGCCTTGGCCAAGATGGTTAGGCGGACAGACGATCGGCAATGAGCCGGTAATAGATATTCAGCAGCCCCATCGCGAAGAGTCCCATGATGAGCGCGGTGCGCGACCAGAGAATCGTCCGCTCCACGATCGTGCGCGCGCGCAGTCGATACGACACGACATCATCCGGGCTCACGCCGAGCGAAACGGGGAGCACACACAGGCGATCCTGAAACTCCGGATATTTCTCGAGCGCCACGCGCTCCAGCTTGTCGTCGGGCCAGCTCTCGTAGAAGCCAGGAAACTGATAGCGGATCTGCCTCGCCAGACTGGCCGAACAAAAGCCCGTTTCGAGATCCGCGCCGCTCAGCGGCTTCAACAGATCCGTCGCGGTCATCGTCGGCTCGAGCACGGCGACAGTGCCGGGCAGCGTCAGGAAGCTGGTGATCGCGTTGCCGGCGTTGCCGGCAGCTTTCGTGTGACCGTCGAGCGTCGCGACGATCTCCACGTTCGCTCGCGTTGGTGCCAGCGGCTGATGCGTGTACGTGACCAGTCCGTAACCCACACCGCCGACAAGGATCAACAACAGCAGTGTGAAGACGATGCGCCAGGCGCGCGAGACGTGCGTGTCGCGGTAGCCGACGAGCAGGCCGGCGAGGCCGGATGCGGAATCAGTCGTCGCGCGCGAGGTTGCGGATACCGAGACCGTCGCCATGGGCGAGAGATCGAAGTTATATCCGAGCGCTTCGAGGCGGCGTCGCTCGACGCCGCAGCGGCACACCTCGATGGATCGCGGTACTAGACGGCCGCATTCCGGGCACTTCCACCCGCCTGCCCTGAGCGAGCCAGGCGAGTCGAACGGGCGCGTCGATGGGGATGAAGATTCCACTCGGTCGTTTTATCGGCCGGACAGCGGCGACTCGCCACCGCGTGCAAATCTGCGATCCGAGACACAATCGTTCCCGATGATTTCTTCCCAGGACGCCCTGGCCCGGTTGCGCGACGGCAACCGCCGTTTCGTTGCCAACGAATCCACCACGTCGCCGCTGCTCACGCCCGCTCAACGTCTGGCGCTGGCCAACGGCCAGGAGCCGTTTGCCATCGTCCTCGGCTGCTCGGATTCGCGCGTGCCCGCCGAACTGGTCTTCGATCAGGGATTCGGCGATCTCTTCGTCATTCGCGTGGCCGGTAATATCGTCGCGCCTTCGCAGGTGGGGAGCGTCGAGTTCGCCGCAGCTCGATTCGGCACACGGCTTGTCGTGGTGATGGGCCACTCGCAGTGCGGCGCGGTGACGGCAGCCGTCGAGGAAGTGCTCGGACGGACGACCAACGAATCACGCAATCTCAGATCGATCGTCGATCGCGTGCGGCCGTCGGTTGAAACCGTCGTGTCGGGGCGCACCGATCGCAACGTGGACGCGTTGGTCAGCGAGGCGGTGCGCGCCAACGTGTGCGCGTCCGTCGATCACCTCCGCCACGGATCACAGCTCCTCGAAGCCTTGATTCAGCGCGACGGGCTGCACGTTGTCGGCGCCGAGTACTCGCTCGATTCAGGCGTGGTGACGTTCTTCGACGAAATCTGAGAGCCGTCATCGGCCAGCTCCGCGCTGCCTGAGAATCGAGACAATCCCCGCATGGTGCCGCCGTTCGGCCCACGCGAGCGGTGTGGCCCACGGCTCCGCCCCGGCCTCGATCGGATCGGCCCCGCGAGCCAGCAGCAGTTCGACCAGCGCCACTCGGCCCCAGCGGCACGCCCACCCAAGCGGCGTGCTCTTCAGGAATTCGTCGCGGATGTCCGTGCGCGCACCCCCATCCAGCAGGATGGTCGCCAAAGCTACACCCACGCCATAGTCTCGCGCGATCACTTCGTGCAGCATCGTCTGTCCAGACTCAGCCGCCCGAATATTGGGATCGCAGCGCTCGAGAATCAGCCGGAACGTTGCGCAGCTGTCCGCCTGTTCGGCCTCGTTGAGGTCCCGATGCCCGGGCAGCGGACGCCACAGCATCCAGAACCAGCGTGTATCGTCACGCGGCCAGTCGATCCGCTCGAGCGCCATGCGCACGATCTCGACACTGCGGCCGCTCGCGCCGCTCCACAGGATCTGTTCTTCGACCATGCCTGACTCCAGATGCGGGTCGACCTCGCCCTGAAGCATCCGGCGCGCCAGTTCCACGTTACGCATGTAGCCGACGGAGGTCGCGTCGATCCAGCCGCCGTGTTCTACCATCAAATCGATCATCGCCTGGTCGGGCGCGTGCCTACGCGGGGAGCCGCCGGTATAGGCCGCAGCGGTGGCCGAGCCCGCGGTGAACACCGAAGCGTTCGGATCGGCGCCGTGCGCGAGCAGCAGGCGAGCCATGTCGATCCGTTCGGTGTTGACCGCCTCGAGCAGGGGGCCGCCCGACGAGAACGTTTGGTCCTCGAGCTGGCCTAACTGCATCCCCTCGTTCGGGTCGAGACCCAGTTCGAGCAACCGACGCAGCACGTCAGGACGATCGCCCCGCACTGCCGCCTGCAGCACCCCCTTTCGCCGCAGCGAGTCGAGCGGGCATGACTCGAGATAGTCCCAGCGGCCGAGCGCGCCCGCCGCGATCGGAGTCAGCTCGGCGCCATGCTCGATGAGCAGCGCGGCCATCGCCTCGCTCGCCGACCGGCCCGAATCCGGGGCACATTCCCATACGGCGAACTCCAGCGGCGTCCGTCCTTTCCACCGCCAGAAGTCAGGCTGCGACTGCTTGTTCACGTCGGCCCCGTGGTCGAGCAGCCATTTCGCCACCCGCAGGAGGCC